>JASFGF010000001.1:0-36402 GCA_050123915.1 Desulfobacterales bacterium
GTTTCATCTAGTTTTGCATCTGCAGGTATTCCTTCAAAATGAAGAGAATTATATACATTGTTCTTAAATTCCTTTGGGAGATCCGAGATTTTTATTTGATTGCTTTGGCACAAAACCATGGCCCGTTCTATAACATTTTCCAGCTCTCGAACATTTCCGGGCCAAGCATAATCATAAAAAAGACGCTCGACCTCTGAATCAAGACCCGTTATTGAAATGTCAGATTTTCGTTCATCTTTATATTTATTTATAAAGTGGTCGACCAACATGCGAATATCTTCTTTGCGTTCCCTTAAAATCGGCATAACGATATGGACCACATTCAGTCGATAGTAGAGATCTTCCCTAAATCTGCCCAGTAACATCTCATCTTTTAGTCTCTTGTTTGTAGCGGCTATAATACGAATATCTACGGATATTTGTTTAATTCCCCCAACCCGTTCAAAAACTTTTTCCTGAAGGACTCGCAAAAGTTTTACCTGAAGATTTTGTGAAAGCTCACCGATTTCGTCAAGAAAAAGAGTGCCTCCGTCCGCAAGCTCGAAACGACCTTTTTTCATCGCAACAGCACCGGTGAAAGCACCTCTTTCATGTCCAAAAAGCTCGCTTTCAAGGAGATTTTCAGCAAGCGCACTACAGTTAACGGCAACGAAAGGCTTGTCACGACGTAAACTATTAAAATGTATCGATTTTGCAACCAATTCTTTTCCGGTACCGCTTTCACCTTCTATCAATACCGTCGTGGTGGCTGGTGCAACTTTTCGTATGGTTTCAAAAACATCCTGCATCACTTTGCTTTTTCCAATGATATTTCCGAAACTATACTGTAATTTTACATCGTCCCTGAGTTGCCGGTGTTCTTTGACAACCCGAGACATGCTTACAGCCTTATTCACATATACAATCAACTGGTCATTATCGAAAGGTTTGAGTATATAACTGTAAGCACCTTTCTGCATGGCCTCTACAGCCTTATCTACAGTGCCGTGAGCTGTCATCATAATGACCGGAAGATCCTGATTTTTATCTTTTATTCTCTCCAAAAGTTCAATACCATCCATGGATGGCATTTTCATGTCGGTAAGTACAAGGTCTATGTCGGTATTTGCAAGTATTTCAAGCGCTTCACGACCGCTGTTGGCAGTAAAGGTTTCGAAGCCTTCTTCTTCAAGAATCGCACTCAGTATCAGCGGATAATTTTTTTGATCATCTACAATCAGGACGGTTTCCATTACGATACCCTTTAATTAGTGTCCATCCATAAATCTATATTGAGCAAAAATTAGGTTTCCAATCCAGAAATTAGCAATTTTTCGCGAGGTCAACAAAATCAGGGAATAACGAGGAAGCATACGAGTGGTACGCCGCACAAGTAATTCCACAGATTGACGCAGAGATTGCGAAAAGGAGCAATTTCTGGATGGGAACTAATTAACAGGTAATATGACCTCGACACGAGTTCCGGCAACCGGTTTATTATCAATGCTTACACTTCCGTTATGTGATTCGATAATGTTTTTCACAATACCAAGCCCCAGTCCGGTTCCCTTTGCCTTTGTTGTAAAAAAGGGATCCCATATTTTTTCCATTATATCTTTGGGTATGCCTTCACCCTCATCTTCAAACACGATTGTCACGGTGTTATCTCCCGCACTAACTTTTACATAAATTGTGCCGCCTTCAGACATTGCCTGCATGGCATTTATTAAAATGTTAAGGAACGCCTGATAAAGCATATCAGCATCAGCATTTATTTCCGGGAGGTCATTATCGTAATGTTTTTTGATAATATAACCTTCCTTTTTGATCTGTGGTGCCAAAAAATTGATGTTTTTTTCGAGAACATTTTCTATGTGACAGGCTGTAAGATATGGACTTTTGGGTTTCGCAAAATTTAAGAAATCGGTTATAATATTATTTAACCGAACAGATTCTTCAATAATGATATCCGGAATTGAACTTGAAGGATCACGACCGGCCATTTTTTTCTTTAAAAGTTCAGATGAACTTCTTATAATACCCAATGGATTACGAATTTCATGGGATATTCCGGCCACCATTTCACCCAATGTCGATAAGTGTTCAGCACGATTCAGTTGTTCTATGAGCTTAAGTCTCTCCTGGGCACGCCTTTCTATGATACTTTCACCCCTCTTAACCACAAACAAAAGAACTAAAAAGAGAGCACCCATAACCACTGAAGCGGTGATAACAACACGTATTTGAAAATCGAAAATCGATTTATAATCTTCGGTTAAGTCTTGTACGATTTCCACAACCCCCAACACCGGACCGGATATCCTGGAAAGCGGTTGCTCTGCACGCAAAGGGGCAAATGATATTAATCGACTATTCTGTGGAAATCCGAGTAAAATTTTAAACCAGTTTCCGTTTTGAATTAGTTTTGAAGTTGATTTTCCCAAAATGGCATCTTTATACCCTTTACCCCCAACATTTTCTTTGCCGATCACCGTATGGTCGAAACTGTACGAAATTGTATTGCTCATGTCATAGATGTTGACCATATCGACCTTGAAACTGTGAAGTGTACTTCTGACGACCTTGTCCATGCGTTCAAACTGTTTTTCGTCACTCAGTCGGATCTTGCCGAATTTCAATGCAACAGGAATGATAAATTGTAAAAAGACCTGATGGTTAAGATTTTCGATTAGAAGGTGGGCGTAGTCTTCACTTTTTTTTTTCTGCATGGCTTTTGCCCAGTGCGTGTTGAGCAAAGAAAAAACCAGTGTCCCGATAAATATTACGATCAGGCTTGAAAAGGTAAAGTATTTGACCAACCTAAAAGGCTTGACTTTTTCTTCTGCTGAGTAGCGGTTCATAGACAAGGTTAAAGTTTTGAATGTCCAATGCCGATATTTCAATTTAATGGTATGCAAATGCAAAAAAACACAAAAGAACCATACTGATTTCAAATAAGAATAATTAAATTCTATTTTTTCAATTATATAAGAAAATCGACCCTTAAAGTCAAGATAATGCTTTATTTCATCCAGGCTAAAATGATGGCATCATTTTTAAAAAAACAATCCGGCCCACGGATACATGAGGATTTATAACAGAAACTTTCCAGGCGATCGCTTGGGCATACGGTACTTCAGCTTAAATTTTAATTGCATTATTTCATTGTATTTATTTTATCTTTAGTTATATAATACTATATATAGTATTTTTATTTAAAAAACCACAAAATAAAGTAATTAATTAAAATTTGCCTATAATTATACATAAAAGTTCTTGAGTTAGGCAATAATATAGGGTAAACTACTGGATATTGTATTTGGGACTTTTGTTCAAAAGATATATTGGATCGAATGAATACTTTATTATAAAGGTTTTTGAATGAGAGGTAACCGCGTAAAAAAAATTCGGGAATCTTTGCTGATGAGCAAGACAGAACTTGCCAGAAAGGCCAATGTATCTCCTATTACAATTGCGCGTATAGAAAGAGGAATGCCATGTCGTCTTGAAACTCAGCGAAAAATTATTTTGGCCCTTGGTTTCAACCTTTCTGATAAAAAAAAGATTTTTGGTGATTAAGAAAATATTATGTTTCTTTTGAAAAAAAACCGGCTTGTTGGCCTGGACATAGGATCTCGGACATTAAAGCTTGCTGAAATTATTGATACAAAAGCCGGATCTTCCCTAAAGAACTTCAGCACAATCAATATTGAACCCGGCCTCATCGAAGAGGGATCTGTTCGAGATCCTGAAGCGGTTTCCGGTTATATTCGTGAACTCTTTAAATCCATCAAAGTCAAAGATAAAGACGTCGCCATATCCATTGGAGGATACTCGGTTATTGTTAAAAAAATCAACGTCCAGACAATGACGGAAGATGAATTACACGAAACGATCCATTTTGAAGCAGAACAATATATCCCATTCGACATCAGTGAAGTTAATTTAGATTTTCAAATACTCGGAGAAAGCGAACACAATCCCAACCAGATGAATGTACTTCTGGTCGCCGCCAAGAAAGAGATGATTGGTGAATATATCAATCTCATGAAAATGGCAAAACTTCACCCCCGCATCATAGATGTAGATGCTTTTGCACTTCAAAATATTTTTAAATTTAACTATTCTTCCGAAAACGAAAATATTGCCCTGATCGACATCGGCGCCAGTAAAACATCATTGAATATTCTAAAAGATAATATTTCTGAATTTATGCGCGATGTTTCACTTGGATGCGAACAAATTAATGAAAAGATTGCATCTACAGTCGGTTGCACAATTGAGGAAACAGAAACGATCAAACTCGGTGAAGAATCAGATATTATATCTGCTGAAGATTTGAAAGAAATTGTTGAATCCGTGGTCGCTGATTGGTGTATTGAAATAAAACGCGCCCTTGATTTCTTTTACTCTTCATATCCTGAGGAACAAATTAGCAGGATTGTGTTAAGCGGTGGTGGCGCCAATATTAAAAAATTTATTGAACTTCTAGCAGCCGAAACATCAGCAGAAGTTGAAGTGATAAACCCATTTCAGAATCTTATTGTGGACAGCAACCGGTTTGATGCTTCTTATCTTGAACAGATCGCTCCACAAGCTGCGATCTGTATGGGACTTGCAACACGAAAAATTGGTGACAAATGATACGAATCAATCTGCTCCCTTATCGCGAATCAAGAAAAAAAGAGAGTGCTCTCAGGCAGATAAACATATTTCTTGCAGTTTTCTTTATTGTATTTATCATCCTTCTTATTTTTAATATACGACTGGGGAAAAAAATCGATGATCTAAATACAAAAATAAAAAACACAAAAACCTTGTTGGCTCAAGCTGAAATGCAATCAAAAAAGGTGGATCAAATAAAAACGGCGCTCGAAAAATTAGGACATAAAACAGATGTTATAAAAAGTATCGAAGGAAATCGAAGGGCATCGGTCATCCTTCTTGAAAACATGACGAAAATGGTCGCTGAAAAAACATCCACTTCGACGCCCGATACATCAGAAGACAATGATAACAAACCCGTTAAAAGATTATGGTTCACCCACTTTGAGGCAGCCGGCGGAAAGGTAAATATCAAAGGGATTGCATTGGACAATAAAACCATCGCCGATTTTATGAGTCGCCTGGAAGAATCAAAACTTTATAATAATGTAAATTTGAAAACAATAAAACAACAAAAGGTAGAAAAATTAAATCTGAAACAATTTGAAATTGGATGTGCAATAGCCTCTTCGAAAAAACCGGAAGAGAAAAATGATGCCGGCTCAAAGCCGGACCAAAAATAATGAAAAAAATAGACACCTCAAAAATAACAAATCTGTTTTTCGAAACCATCGATAAGATTGGAAAACTGTCCAAACTATACAAAATCTTGCTGTGTTTGGGACTCTTTTTACTGCTTGTCGGGCCTTTTGTTTATTTTTCCTTTCTTCCTAAAATCACTAAAATCAACGCGTTAAAAAAGGAGCACACAACGCTGCAAACCCGGCTTGTCACGGCAACAGCAAAAGCGAATCGGCTGAAATACTATCAGGCCAAGCTAAAAGATGCGGAAATTGAATTTAAAATTGTCACGAAAAAGCTTCCTGAAAAAACAGAAATACCGACGCTATTGTCAAGTGTATCCCAATCCGGTCGTGACGCCGGTCTGGAATTCTTGCTGTTTCAACCGGAGTCTGAAAAAAACCAAGATTTTTATGCTGAAATCCCTGTATCAATGAAAGTAGCGGGGAATTATCATAATGTTGCTCTTTTTTTCGACAAGGTGGCAAGATTATCTAGAATCGTAAATATCGACGACATAAAAATGGACTCCACAAAAGGCAACATGGACCTAATAACGTCTTGTAAGGCTGTCACTTATCGGTTTGTTGAAACAAAACCTGAAAAAGCGTCATCATCAAAGAAAAAATAGTCGAAACCTTAAATCATGGATAAACATTCTGTTCTTATACGCCGTTTCGTTTGTATGATTTGTTTTTTTCCTCTGTTGTGGGGTTGTGAAAAACCATCTGAACCTCCTCTAAAAACAAAACAAATTACGAAAAAAATCATTGTTCAAAAAAAGGATGTTCAAAAAGCGACAGCCATACCGGAAGGGACAGCGCCTGCTGATATTTCAAACTCAAAACAAAAACCAGATGCTGAAAAATCGTCGGCACCCAAGAAAATCAACGTAGCGGAAATCAGAGATTTATATAGTCCTGAAGGAAAGTTGGATCCATTTGAGCCACTTTTTAAAAAAGAACGTGTCTCGCTGACTGCCGGAAAGAAAAAAATCAAACGGCGCAAACCCCTTACACCCCTTGAAAGGGTAAATCTAAGCCAGCTAACCCTTGTGGGAATTATAACGGCTCCAAGCGGCAGCAGGGCGTTGGTTCAGGAGTCTTCCGGAAAAGGGTATGTCGTAAAAAAGGGAACTTATATCGGAACAAATTCGGGTAAAATTGTACAAATATTAAAGGACAGGATCATTATCGAAGAAGAGAGTGAAGATATTTATGGCAAAGCTTCTATCGTAAAAAAACCACTTAAACTTCAGAAACCTCCTGGAGAATAGCATGAATTGTAAGATAAAAAAACCGTTAAATTTGAGAATACTATCCTCTTTTTTGGTAATTTTGCTGCCCATGTTTATCGGGTGTGCTTCAAATACCAAGGCAGTCAAAGAAACCAAAAAGCTTACTGCTGAATCTTCTACCCAAAAGCTTATCACACAAATAAGCGCGGTGGAAAATACCGAAACAAGCGACGTACGTGTTGGCGGAAATCAACTGCTGACGTATACATCCGTTAAACAGTCGTCACCTCCAGGCGTTCTGCTTTATTTCCCTGAAACAGAATTTGACAGTATCGATACCAACTACCACCCGGAAAGTGATGTTGTTGCCTCAATCAAAACTTCTGAATTAACCGATAAAGGTCAAACATCCCGTATCGAAATTGTACTAAAAGAAGATGTTCCTTATGAAGTCATCCGTGAAGACAAAGACCTCATCATATCATTCAAAAAACCAGCCACTGTTACACAGACCCTGGAACAAACAGAAAAATCGAGTGTTGAATTAAAAGATAGTGCCCAAAAGCCCAACTCGGTTACCGAAAAGATGTCACCCGTTAAAACCTCAACCCCTCAGGCTTTGCAATTACAAGCCAATGAAAAAAAGCCTGCCTGGGTGAATCGAATCGATTTTTCAAGTGAAAGGGACGGCAAATCGACGCTTATTATTGGAACGACAATTCCAGCCAAATATGATTTAAAAAAAATCAATGATAAAAAGCTGTTGCTTAACCTTTATTCCTCAATGTTACCGGACTATCGCAAGCGACCTTTAATTACCACACGTTTTGAAAGCGCTGTGGACCGCATCATACCATTTCAGACATCTGCCATGAAAGACAAATCCGGATTTATTATCGAACTGCGCGAATCCGTGCCTTATTTTATCGAGCAGACTGACAATCTTCTTTTCCTACATTTTGAAGCATCTTCAATCTCCCCCAAACCTCTTGATAAAGCCAAACTTCCCCCCTGGGAGAAAGTGATGACTCAGACGGTTTCACAAACAGAACCTATTGAACCGGAAGTACCTGCAAAGAAAAAATTTAGAACCAAAATGGGAAAATATACGGGCGAAAAAATAGCGCTCAATTTTTTTGAAACCGATATAAAAAATGTGTTTCGCATTTTAATGGACGTCAGCGGAAAAAATTTCGCCATTGATAAAGATGTTTCCGGACAGGTGACGTTATCGTTTGACAAGCCTGTACCTTGGGATCAAGTCCTTGATTTGGTTCTAAAAATGAATCGTCTCGGGATGGTTTTCGAAGGAGATATTATACGCATTGCCACCCTTAAAACATTAAGAGAGGAAGAAGAGGAACGCCAAGAAATGTTGGCCGCAGAACAAAAGGTCAAGGATCAGAAAAAACAGCTTTCACCATTGATAACGGAATACATCCCCGTCAGCTATGCAAATGCCAAAGATGATGTGGCACCTCATATAGTACCGACCCAAGGACGCGGCAGCATCACCGTCGATGCAAGAAACAATCAAATTATCATTACAGACATTGCTGAAAAAGTACAAAAGGCTAAAGAAATCATTAAAAAAATCGATAAGGTCACACCGCAGGTGATGATCGAAGCCAGGATTGTCGAAGCCACCGACACCTTTGGCAGGGAAATCGGAACGTCATGGTCGATCTCCGGCACCAGGACAGATGGCAGTTTAGGGGGGACGCTGGGTTACGATATGAGTGCAACAAATCCGCCAACCACCAGTCTGGGTACCATCGGAGTTACATTTTCAAGACTGATCGGCAATACATTCCGCGTGGTAGATGCAAGGCTGGCGGCATCGGAGTCTGAAGGCACCGTTAAAATCATATCCGCTCCAAAAATATTAACCCTTGACAATAAACCCGCGAAGATCAAACAGGGGCTGGCGTATCCGTATAATAAGCTGGACGCGGATGGCAACACCACAACTGAGTTTAAAGACATCGCCCTTGAACTGGAAGTGACCCCGCATATTACGCCGGATGAACGCGTCACAATGAAAATTGTCATAAAAAACAATGAGATCGGCGCCGTTATTAATAACCAAATATCCTTCACCACCAAAGAAGCCTATACAGAACTTCTGGTGGACGACGGAGATACCATCGTTATCGGCGGGATTAGAAAAACAAGGACAGATAATGGGGAAGAAGGTCTCCCATACCTAAGAAAGATACCGGTTCTTGGCTGGCTCTTTAAAACTAAATCAGATGAAGAATCACGCGAAGAGTTGTTGATTTTTATCACACCCAGAGTCGTTCAGCTGGCACAAGTCAATTCCACGAATTGATGTATTGTCATTTTTTATTGTTTTAATATCGCTTTATTCTCCGGGCCGCCTTTTCCGCTTCCTTGGCCATGGCAGTATCGGGAGCGAGTTCGATGACTTTATGATAGGCATCAAGGGCTTTTTCATAGTCGTGTGATATTACATAAACCCTTGCGAGGTCGTCATACAATAGGGCCACTTTCGGATAATTCTTAACCGCTCTTTCAAGAATCTCCACAGCTTCATCAATCCTTCCCATGGCAATATACGTAAGGCCGAGACCTCGTTGCGCATTGATAAATTCCGGTTCTAAATCAAGGGCCTTAAGATAGTATGTTTCAGCAAGAGTATACTCTTTTTTATTGTAGTAAGCCCATCCCAAATTTGACATCGCTAATTGGGGTGTCGCATAGAGCATGTTTTCCGACACCTCTTTGAAATATTTAATGGCAGTATCCCATTCTTTTTTATCAAGATAAACAGTGCCCAAATTATTTTTTGCAGGTGCGTAATCCGGTTTAATGTCTAAGGCCTTTTGAAAATGTTGGGCGGCAAGATCCAGCTTTTTTTTTGCTTTATAGGTCAAACCAAGATCGTTTTGAAGAAAAGCATCGTCCGGATAAAGGGCTTCAGCTTTCAATAATTCCCTTAATGCCGAAGTATAATCCCCTTGTTTATAATATACTTCTCCAAGGTTTCTTAATGCCTCTCCCTTTTGTTTTTGCAGGTCCATATTTGCTGTTGCACACGAAACAACATAAAGCGCCACTATCACTAATATTGTCCAACTTAATCTATGTCTACACATTTTTTTTACCCTGAAGGTTGATTCGGATGATACTTATATCATTTTCTGCTAAAAAATGAATGACCTGATAATGCAGCGGAACACGTGTTAAAAGGACTCCGGCCATGTCTGCACGGTCTATTAAAAAACCCGGAATGGTCAGCCGGGTGTTATGCTCGGCAGGTCTTTTGGCAGCCAGAAAAGTCGGATTATTTATAAAAGACAGCTTCATCGCTCCGAGAAGCTTTTGAGTGATATCATCCAGGCTGTCACTGTCTTTTACCTGTATGATAGAATAACCGCTTTTCTCGATGGATTGAATCGCATCGCCATAAAAATTTCCAAAGTCAATATAAAATCTATTATCGATACCTTTGGCGGCAAGGTTTGACGTCGCATCAATCTGAATGCCGGCATACTGAAATGAAATATTTGTGTTGGGAGAATATCGATATCCCATGGAAATTAGCAAATTTTTCACAAACGTCTCATGATCAGAAGCGGCGATGATGTCCAGGTTCTTGTCTGAGATATTGAAGCGGGACACATCCGATTTCGGCTCCTTAATATTTTTACCGACGAGGATCTCTTTGAGGATAATATTATTTTGGTCCAGATAGCGAATGATTGACTGCGGTGTGCGCTCTTTTAAATCATGGATAACCGTTATACAAAGATAGCGTATGGCTTCACCGTGCTTACGGGGTTTTTCGATGATCCATTTTCCTTGAACGTCAACGTCTACACCATGATCCGAAAATGACAAACGGTGTTTTATGGCAGCTACTTCAAGGCTTCCAAAAACGGTATCAAAAACTGTTTCCATGGAATCGTCCGGAGTAACGTTTACAATAACCACATCTTTCCAGAAAGATTTAATCATCTTAATATCAGCGTCCTGATTTTCATCTCCCGAGGTAAAAAAGACTCGTTTTTCATCTTCAAGCTTTATAAAAGGGGTCTGTGAAAGATCGACTTTATAATCTTTTTGTCCAGGCCTGGGAAGGTAGTAGTACCCTTTATTAAAGAGCTTGGCATCTAATATTGAAGCAACTTTCGACAGCGAAGAATCTGACAGCTCCTTTCCGTTATTTACACCCGAAGACAACGGTATTTTCTCATCAAACGCCACGGAGCTGTCAAGACGATCCCTCCTTTCCGGAGTCTTTTGAATGGCCGCAGTGTCAGTCGGAGGCTGGGACGGTGACTGGTTTTGATTTTTCGGATCCGGCAAGCGGATCATCTGCCCTGCATAAATGAGATTCAGGTTTTCAATCTGCGGATTCATCAACCGGAACAATTTTTCGCCTTCTTGATATGATGGCGTGCCGTAACTTCCATATTTTTGAGAAATAAGAATGGATACGCAATCTCCTTTCTTGACGCGATAGTCTGTAGAATCTTTTGTTGCATCGTCAGGTAAGGTGGCATTGGTTAAATATGGAATGGTAACGATATCTGAAGATTGTTCGGGCAGCTCATCTTGGTCGACTTTCTTTAAAGGAATAATGATATGCTGTCCGGGACGAATCCTGTCTATGTCATGGATGTGCGGATTTAATCGTTTGAATATCCTCAAAAATTCCGGAAAATCTGTGTTTGAAATTTCCCCCTTTTGTCGAAAAAGTTTTAATACCCAATCATCTTTTTGGACAACGTATGGATCACATAATATGTTCCAGCCCCTGTCGTAGCGAATCACGTAACTTTTATAAAAAAACGCCGCATACGCATAAGAAAAGGTCATCATACAGATGATCGTGATGATCACAAAAATGGTTGCTGAACGTATTTCTTTTATTTTCATGCCTTAGGAACCTTTTTGAGACGCAAACGTTTTGCGATCTCTTTTGATGTTTGTTCCACAAACTGATGAAAATCATCGCCGTGTAATGGTTTCCCCGGGGCGGGGACTTTGTCCAGACCCTCTGGATGAATATAAACGGGTGCATTGACCAGTGCCGGATTTGAAGATATTTTAAATTCTGCCGGTAGGCTTTTTGCAAAATACTTCTCCTGAAAACCCGAAAACTTGATGGCATGAGCTGTTGAGTCGACGATAGCGATGTCGTCTTCCCCAACGATTCCCAGCCTTCGGGCCTCAACCAATCCAGCAAGAGATTCGCCGCCGTGTGTACACGCGATATGTCCGTTTCTGTTGGCCAAAAGTTCCCAATCCATGATAGACTGTTCGGTGACCTCAACAAAAAAAACATTCTGCTTCTCTGACATGCGGTTATACACATCAACCAGATGAATCACCCTTGGCATTGAAACAGGATTACCGATCATCGCCGCTTGAGCAACGCTGGGTTTGACGATGACCGGCTCAAATTTGCGTTTTGCTGCATCCGGTTCAAGATAATACCGATATACCGGATTGGCATGTTCGGATTGAACGCCTGTGATTTTTGGTAAAGAAGTGATGATTCCGGTTTCATAAAACTTCAAGAACCCGCTCATCACAGCGGTAATGTTGCCGGCGTTGCCGATGGGTACAACAACCACCCGATTTTCCATGTCGTATTCAAACGCCTGTGCAATCTCATATGAATAAGACTCCTGTCCAAGTATTCGCCACGCATTTTTAGAATTGAGTAAAGCAACATTATAGTTTTCAGAGAGCGCTTCAACGACCTTCATACAATCGTCAAACACACCTGGAATTTCAAATACGGCAGCACCACTGCCCAAGGGCTGAGCCAGCTGTTGAGGGGTTACTTTCTTGTGGGGAAGAAGAACAGCCGATTTAACATCCGGTTGAATAAAGGATGCATATAACGCAGCAGAAGCAGAAGTATCACCGGTAGAGGCACATATGGCCAAAACATCTGAAACATATCCTTTTCGAACCAAACAGTTGATATAGCTCAAAGCACTGGCCATACCCCGATCCTTAAATGACGCACTGGGGTTTTGGCCGTCATTTTTAAAGTAGAATTTAACGCCGGCTTTCTTTTGCAAAAAGTTGTTGGCTTCAATAACAGGGGTATGACCCTCTCCCAAAAAGATAACCGTATCCAGCGGAATCATCGGCCCGATGAATTCGTGAAAAAGATATATCCCCTTGAGTGCAGGAATGGTGAGCATTTTACGATAATCAAATATCTTTCGCCAAATGTTTCCCGGAATTTTTTTTAAACTTTCAAATTTCAGATCATAAATCAGAAGTACTTGCTTGCAATCCGGACAGGTATAAAGCAACGTTTCAATACCATACTGTTGGCCGCATCCTAAACATCGATAAATCAATTCGCCATCATGGTTTGGAAGTATGAAAGGTTTTATTTCCTGCGGAAAGTCTTCGGGCTTCACTTTTCTATTTTCTCCATTCCCCCCATGTATGGTCTCAAGACCTCGGGAATGAGCACAGACCCGTCTGCCTGCTGGAAATTTTCGAGCAAAGCAGCCACGGTTCGTCCAACAGCAAGACCGGATCCGTTCAGCGTATGAACAAGTTCAGTCCCTTTTTTTCCTTTTCTCTTAAATCGTATATTGGCACGTCTGGCCTGAAAACTCTCAAAATTACTGCATGACGAAATCTCTCTATAAACACCTTGTGCAGGCATCCACACTTCAATATCATAGGTTTTTGCCGCGGAAAAGCCAAGGTCTCCGGTACATAGATTGATCACTTGATACGGAATTTCGAGATAATTTAAAATGGCTTCTGCATTATTTAAAAGGGTCTCGAGCTCATCATAAGACGTCTCCGGCTTGGCAAATTTAACCAATTCAACCTTGTTAAACTGGTGCTGTCGAATAAGGCCCCTGGTGTCCTTTCCATAAGAACCTGCCTCCGAACGAAAGCAAGGGGTATAGGCTGTATAGAGAATCGGAAGGTCGTCTTCATCCAGAACTTCGCCTTTGTGGATATTGGTCACCGGAACCTCGGCAGTGGGCACCAAAAAATAATCCCATCCTTGAAGCTTAAAAAGGTCTTCCTCAAATTTAGGCAACTGTCCGGTGCCGGTCATGCTGTCTCTATTTACAATAAAAGGGGGCAATATTTCTTTATAACCATGCTTCGTCGTATGAACGTCAAGCATAAAATTGATGAGTGCTCTTTCCAGCCGGGCACCAGGCCCTAAATAGAGAGGAAAGCGAGCACCGGTGATTTTGGATGCGGATTCAAAATCAAAGATCTTAAGATTTTCACCTAAAATCCAGTGCGGCTGTGGTTCAAAATCAAAATTAGGCACATCACCCGCCTTGTTAATAACCGGGTTTTCGGAACTATCTTTGCCTATGGGCACTGAAGGATGCGGTAAATTCGGTATCCTGAAAAGAATATGGTTTATCTTATCTTCATTTTCGGATAAATCTTGATCCAGCACCTTGATCCTGTCGGCAACCTGACGCATCTCGGCCACAAGATCATCCGCGTCTTCTTTGTTTCTCTTCATGGCTGCAATCTGTTCGGATACAACATTTCTACGATGCCTTAAGTCCTCTATCTCAAACAAAAGGGATTTTCGTTGGGAATCACAATGGTTAAAGCTTTCCAGATCTGCTGTTTCACCTCTGTTTTTAAGTGATGTTTCAATTTGTTTAAGGTTTTGTCTTACAAATTTAATTTCTAGCATAACAATCCCCACATTCCTCTAATATCCAATTGGCTCGGATGACCACCGGCCCTTGACGGCGACACTTTTCTCTCACTTTTATCTGATTTCCAAACTTCAAATTGCAGTCTTTCACGTTCAAAAAAGGTTTTTGATTCGTATCATGAGCATGTTATATAGTCAATGATTATTGCGAGTTGACATTGTTCCTTAATTTTGTATATTATAAAATAATTTCAAAATATTCGCGTGGGAGAGAATTTCTATGGAGGAAATCCGACAAACAAAAGATGACATTCGTCGTAATATTGAAAAAGCACTGGCCTCACTTTCTAACAAAGAGATTAAAGATAAAACTCAAAGAATAGAAAAACGGCTCTTTGAATTTGCCAATTTTCTGGAAGCCAACATTGTTTTGCTTTACATTAACAGCAACTGTGAAGTGAACAGTCTGGAGATCATAAAAAGATGTTTAAACTACAAAAAAATAGTCATTCTTCCTGCTTTTGTTACAACGAAATATGAAATGAAATTGTTGAAAATCGATAACCTTGATACAGACTTGACCATCGGACCCAGAAATATATTAGAGCCGGATCCAAATCAATGTAACGTTGTACCCATTGAGTGCATCGACATTGCCATCATTCCCGGTGTTGCTTTCGACGAAAAGGGTGGAAGGATAGGATCCGGTGATGGATACTATGACCGGCTTATTCCAAAACTGCCGATTACCACAAGAAAGGTTGCTCTGACATTTGAAGACCAGATCGTTTCTCAAATACAAATGGAAGCCCATGATAGGCATGTGGATATCATTATTACAGAAAAACGAATCATATATAAAATATAGACATGGCTTTTTTTGTGGTTAGCCATTGCGTCCATATGGTTTTTTCTTTGAAATTGATTCCAGGCTTTTCCGCGGCATAGGCATTGCTAAAAATAGAATCCATCTCAAAATAATCTTTTGGCCTAACCCGCCAGAGGCGGACAAGCCTTGGCGTTGAAGCCTTGATTTTGAACCAAAATCTTTATTTTGAAATGGATTCAAATAGATGTGAAACTTGAGTGATAACCATCAAACCCTTATCTGACGAATGGATTCAATATTTTTTCCAGCTTCTTAAGATTCTCTTCTTCCCCTACAGCAATAACGGTATCACCGCTTTCGATAACTGCCTCAAAAGACGGGTTAAACAGCATACTGTCGTCTGATTTTTTTATGGCAATGATAATCAAATTAAACCGCTGTCGGATACCTGAATCTTTAAGCATAACGTTGACAAGTTCCGAAGAAGGGCTCACCGGTATCTCTTCCATTTGAATATCTTTACGTTTTTGAGCAAAAGCAAGATTCAAGAAATTTGTCACTGTTGGACGGATGATCCGCTGGGCCATACTCACAGCACCCATATCATAGGGCAATTCCACCCGGTTGGCACCGGCAGCGATGAGTTTGGGTTTTGACTCGTTGTGAGATGCATTTGCCATAATATAAATATCAGGGTTAAGCTGCCTGGCGGTCAACACCAGGAACACATTATCCGTATCCGTAGCCAGAACGGCTATTAAACCCTTAGCATGCCGAATTCCAGCTTTAATCAGATTGGCTTCATCCCCGGCGTCGCCCGATATATAGAAAATTTTATTCTCAACCATGACCGGTATGAGGTCTTTATCTTTCTCAATAACAACCAGATCAACCGCCTTTCTTTTTAGCATGGTACAGAGGGTTTTTCCGATACGCCCATACCCACAAACAATATAATGATTTTTCAATCGATCAATCTTTTTATCCAAGCTTCTCCTCCCTAATATGGTTCTGATTTGGCCTTCGACCATAAACTGTACGACGGCGCCGGCAATATACAAAAAATAGACCACGCCGATGATGATAAAGAAAATCGTAAATATCCGCCCCAAAGTGCTTAATTCGTGCACCTCACTGTACCCTACGGTGGTGAGCGTTGTAACCGCCATATACAGGGCATCTAAAAAATCCCAATCTTCGATGCTCATATATCCACTAACACCAAGCAATATAACGAGGATCATTAGTAAAATACAAAATTTAAGATGTCTAATACTCTTCATGGGGTTGGCTTATCCGATCCGGTTCAGAAATTATTCAACAAGAAAAGAGACCCTGTTACCCCGTTGAACCGAAATTTTAGGTTTTGTTTTGACAAACAGCGAGGAATTCGCTTGATAACTCCGGATAAAGGGTGCAGAATATAATTTTTCTGGCTTCTTGTACATTTTGTACCGATTTTTAAAAAACGTTGTGATAGATTATGGTTTATTTTAACAAAAAATCAAGTGCTTTATTCATATTTGATTTCAGACTCTAAATTCTTGACGCAATTCTTCTGATTTGATAGGAAATTTTTGCACCACAATTCAGCTATCAATACAAAAAGGCCTGACAAACATAAATACCATACTCAAGTTTCGCACCCAAATATTGCTAAAAAGCCCTTGGAACAGCGGGCCGAAATAAATTTATTCCTGTTCGCTTCCTGTGGGAAGGTAAACTATTTTTTTGGTGCACTATCGCACAGCACCAAAACACAAAATGACGCCTATTTATAGTATCATATGGATATCTATATGTTATACCCCCTTTGTACTTTTTAGGATTCCATATGGCTTTTTGGGTTTAACCACCACATCCAATCGATTTTACACATTTTTTTTCGGACCGAAGAGCTGTGTTGGTGTTTTTGAACATGAAGCGTGCGTCGCTTGAGCAGGATAATTGGATAAAAATAAAGGTGTTATATTTTGGACGAAAACGCAATAAAATACGAACGGCAGCGCCAAGATATGGTCAGGCGGCAGATTGAAGCTCGAGGTGTCACCGACCCAAAAGTCCTGGCTGCCATGCAGAAGGTACCTCGGCACCTTTTTGTTAGTGATGCGTTAAGAGATCAGGCCTATGGTGATTTTCCACTCCCCATTGGAGAACAGCAGACCATCTCACAACCGTATATCGTCGCCGAGATGACTCAAGCACTGCAACCCGGAAAAGACGACAGGATTCTTGAAATCGGAACAGGATCAGGATATCAGGCTGCAATTTTAGCCGAGATTGTGTTTCGCGTTTATACCATTGAAAAAATTCACCCACTCTACACTAAATCTCGAAAGATTTTCGATAAACTTCGTTATCACAACATTGTCACCAAGTATTCTGACGGCACTTCGGGCTGGGAAGACGAAAGCCCCTTTGACGGAATTATTGTTACCGCGGGTTCACCCGGCATTCCAAAACCCCTCATCAGCCAGCTTGCTGTAGGTGGCCGTATGGTAATCCCCGTAGGAGATCTGTATTCCCAAGAACTCATCAAAATATACAAGGATGAACATGGCATTCGCAAGACGAATTTAGGGGGTTGCAGATTTGTCAAACTTGTGGGTGAATATGGATGGAGGGTGTAATCAATGCTTCGTCGCTTATATGACTGGGTTCTTCATTGGGCGGATACACCCTATGGGTCCTGGGCTCTATTTTTGCTGGCCTTTAGCGAATCTTCTTTTTTTCCCATACCTCCGGATATTCTCCTTATCGCGCTGGCTGTTGCCATACCCCAAAAATCACTGAAATATGCATTGATTTGCTCAGCAGGATCCGTTCTTGGAGGATGCTTCGGTTATCTTATCGGATGGCAGTTTATGGCGTCAATCGGTACCCGCATTGTTGATTTTTACGGTCTCACCCCAAGAGTTGAATATATTGAAGCTCTTTACAATAAATACGATGCATGGGCCGTCGGAATCGCAGGATTTACGCCCATACCCTACAAGGTCTTTACCATTGCCGCCGGTGCATTTAAAATTAATTTTTCTGTATTCGTTGTGGCATCTTTGGTATCTCGATCCGCACGTTTTTTCCTTGTGGGAGGGCTTATTTACATTTTCGGTCCAAGCATTCAGTCTTTTATCGATAAATATTTCAACGTTCTTGCGACAGCATTCACGGTACTTTTAATCGCAGGATTTTTAATTGTTAAATATTTATTATAACTTGATTTTAAATTAAACCATCGATAAGAAGCCGAAAGATGCCATTTCCGGATGGAAACTATTTAGGTCGCCTGACTTGATCCAACGTTCGGATTCCGAAGCTGTTTGAAAAAAGAGATGCTGAAAATACGTAAGCAAGATGATTTAGAAGTTCACTCATTAAAAAATTAATTTTTTCAAAACGCCTTTTGTCAGAGAATATCTCAGCAGGTGACTGAATAAAAGGACCTTTTGAAATGTCATCCTTACAATTGGCGATTAAATCCTTTGCACTTTGTTCCATTGTTTCAAGGTGAAACTGTAATGCCACAACATGATCATCATAGATAAAACCTTGATTCTCACAGGCTGCGCTTTTGGCAATGTGGACTGCGCCTGCGGGAATATCGAACGTATCTCCATGCCAGTGGAAAGCATCGATTTCTTCGGGAAGGAAATCAGCAAGCCGTGTTTGAGCTGTTTCATAGGTTTTTTGAATGGGAAACCATCCAATTTCTTTATATTTGTTAGGATAAATTTTTGCACCCAAAACATCCGCTATCAATTGAGCACCCAGGCAAATTCCCAGAACGATTTTTTCTTGTACCACGGCCTGTTCAATGTAATTTTTTTCTACGCAAAGCCACGGGTATTTATCCTCTTCGTAAATGCTCATTGGGCCGCCCAGAACGATAAGCCAATCGATATCATCAAGATTCGGAAACGGATCTTCGGCAAAAAGCCGTGTTGATGTAATGTCATACGCCATCTTTTTTGCCCACGGCTCGATGCTGCCAGGGCCTTCAAATGAAACATGCTGGAAATAATGTAAACGCATGATGGTTTCCTTTAAAACATAAAAAGATCTGACTAAAAAATCAAAACTTTCTATAATAATATATTATATTGTCAAGTCTTTTGTTAAATTAAAACAGACCCATGAAAACAAAATTTAGCCGAACGGCGGGATTGTTTTATATTGACAATCAATACCACATCGTAGTAAAAATATTGTTCATGGATATCAAAACTTTGGAGACATACCAATGGAAAAAAACATTAAAAAATCTGATCATTCCTGCCGAATCGATGCGGAATCTTTGAGCAGATTCAAACAACAACTTCCCGATGTTACTGAAAGTATTATCGCCAGCTGTTACGACAAAGAAAGCTTTACCCATATCGACTACGAGCCGATTCCTTCTGAGGGGTACGTCGTTGATATCATTCATAAATTGAGAGAAATCCTTTTTCCGGGATATTTTACACGGGAAAAAATCGACCCCGTCAACCTGAAATACTACATGGGTCAGGCGGTTTCGGTTTTATTTGACATGTTGTCGGTTCAGATCGCCCATAGCATTCGGCACGATTGTTTCAGATACGATCTCCCTTGCACGGAATGTGATGAACAAGGACAAAAAATAGCCCTTGATCTTTTGGATTCCATTCCATCCATCAGAAAAACACTGGCGACAGACGTTCTGGCGGTATATGAAGGGGATCCCGCAGCCAAAAGCCATGATGAAATTATTTTCAGCTATCCCGGCATCTTTGCCATAACCGTTTTTCGGGTGGCCCATAAACTTTTTGAACTTCAGGTCCCGCTTCTGCCCCGAATTATGACGGAACATGCGCACAGTCTAACCGGTATCGATATTCATCCCGGCGCTGATATCGGAGAAAGTTTTGTGATCGATCATGGAACCGGCGTGGTGATCGGAGAAACCACCGTTATCGGTAAAAATGTTCGAATCTATCAAGGCGTCACCCTTGGCGCCCTTTCACTTCCAAAAGATGCCGGAGAACGACTGAGGGGTAAGAAACGCCATCCAACCATTGAAGACGACGTCATTGTGTATTCGGGCGCAACCATTCTGGGTGGTGACACCGTTATCGGCAAACGTTCCGTCATTGGGGGAAATGTCTGGATTACCAAATCGGTACCTCCGGATACCAAGGTGATTATGGAAACACCAAAGCTGGTTTACCGATAGTTTGAGATGAATAGGCAGCAAATGATGGTGCCATTAAGCAGAAGGATGAGGGTTGGCTTGTCCGCTTGTTTCGAACCCACGCAGTAAAGCCTTTCGCGTCTCAAGGCGTGCCTTTATTTTGGGGAACTGATCCATGTCGGTATGCGGTAGAAACAGAGCAGCCACATAATTGTCCATAAAAGACGGGGTCTCTGACAGTTCGAAATTTGTCATCCGCTTGGTAACCTCAACAACGTCTTTTCTGATACGGTTGGTCAGACAGCTCATCTTTGCACCCAACAAAGATCCATTGCCGACAAACCGAATCCGATCCGGATCTATCTCCGGCAACAGTCCGATAACCATCGCCTTTTCAAGATCCACATAACTACCAAACCCGCCTGCCAGATAAATGCGGTCAATGTCTTTAATCTTGAGGCCCACTTCCTCGAGAAGGGTCATGCAACCGCTGTATATAGCCCCCTTTGCCCGGATGAGATTATCAAGGTCCGGTTCTGTGAGCGTAATATCCCGGTCGATCTGGGTTTCCTGCTTCCATACAAGCACATACTCATAAATACCGTTGGTTTCCCGTATACGGGATGTATTGAGGTCTCGATTGAATTTACCCCGGTTATCGATAACACCCATTTCAAACATGGTGGCTGCAATGATAATGAGTCCTGAACCACAGATACCTTTGGGTCGAACATTACCGATGGTGATATTCATCGGCTCAAATGATACCGGATCCATGGAAAAATCCTCAATGGCGCCTTTGGCGGCCCGCATGCCAAATTTAACCCCACCCCCTTCAAATGCCGGACCGGCGGAACAGGAGGCACAGGCCAGCCAATCCTTATTTCCAATGACAATTTCGGCATTGGTTCCGATATCCATAAATAATGTCAGTTCTTCAGTGCGATACATTCCTGATCCCATGACACCCGCCACGATATCACCTCCCACATAACTTGAAATCGCCGGGTACACCAAGGCCGTTACATGATCTCCCAAGGCAATCCCCAGCTCGATGGCCTTTATGGGCGGATAGAGGGTCGAGGAGGGCACATAGGGTGACAGCCGGATGTACTTGGGGTTAACCTTCAGCATGAGTTGCGTCATTGTTGTATTTCCTGCCATGGTAATCGTGGAAATTTCGTCCGGATCGATCCTTGCTTTTTTTACCATTTTTTTAATTAATTTGTTGATGTTGGCGATGACCACTCCATGAAGCTTATCAAGACCGCCCGGTTTCCCCGCATAAATAATTCTGCTGATAATATCTTCGCCGTAGCTGATCTGTCCGTTGTAATCACCAAATTGAGCCAGGACATCGCCCGTTATAAGATCAACCAACTGCGTATATACGGTTGTTGTGCCGACATCCACGGCAACGGCATAGTTCCGGTCAGTGGTATCCCCGGGCTGAACATGTATGATATGCGTCTTTCTTCCGGATTGCACCGGTCGGGCGAGCGTGGTGGTTACTTTAAAATCGCCTTGTCTTAATATATCGGATATCTTCTGGATCACCGGAAGTTGAACCACCAGACGATGTTCATCGTGTTTTGCTTTTAAAAAAGAAATCAACCGTGTGACATCCGGAAGGTTATCCTGAGGGGTCGGTTCTGGAAGTTCGAGATATTTTTTTTCCACCGGAGGCATGAAAAGGCCTTTGTCCTTCAATTCTTCGAGATTCATTTCCCAAATTCTAGCTGTCTTTCGGGGCGTTTTTTGTAAGTTGAGCACGCCGGCATCAACGTCTGATTCTATGGGAATGCGAACCACAAGATCACTTAAAACATGGGACATACATGCCTGCCGGTACCCTTTTTCAATATCTTTTTGATCTAATTTTTCGGTGATGCCGCCGTCAACATGTCCATCTTCGATAATCACGCGGCACTTCCCGCAAACGCCTTCTCCACCACAGGATGCATTAATATGAACCCCGGCTTCCATGGCGGCACGGATTAGATTTTCTCCTTTAATAACGGCAATTTTAATATTATGTGGCAAAAATAATATGTTACATTTATCCATTGCTATGAATCCAGCCTTTCAAGAATGGGTTAACAGATAACGTCAAAGGGACTAAATCTTCTCCATCGCCCCGTATGCGGCCTGTATTCTATCTCGAAGTAAAAAACAGAGTCTTTCCATTAGATTAAATCCAAGTTCTGCGTTGCCGATCATCATCCGCCTTAACTCAGCTCCTTTTATGGCCACAACCTTTGTCGGCTGTTTACAAACCGCCGAAGACATGAGGATATGGGGCATGTCCAATAGTGTTGACCAGCATCCCAAGACCCTTCCTTTTCCAAGGATTTCGATGACGACATTACCTTTGTGGGCACCCAAATCCACGGTTCTTTCCAGATATATCTGTCCATCAACAATAATATAAAGATGCTCTCCATAATCCCCTTGACGAAAAACATATTCTCCATCTTGATATGTCATCATCTTGCCTAGGTTCGAAATCTCAGACAATTCATGTGTTTCCATCAATTCGAAAAACTCGCAACTTCTCAACGTATGTTCCACTTCCATAAGGACCACCTCATTCATTTTTTACATTTTCATGTAATTATAACCTATTCTGACAGTCTGTATGGATTTGTCAAGCATGCAGAATAGATCATCATGAATTGTCTTAGGCGTCTTGGGTCTTAAGCACGGACAGTCCTTTTGTCAGCTCCATCAAAACGCCCAGACCATCCTTGACTTCAGGATTTCCCATGGCCCACAGCAACCCCCATGCACCTGCAGGTTTTGCATGGGAAAGATCCACGCGTGACGGAATCTCGGCGGCTCTGTCCAACAAATCCAATGCCTCAGGTGTGGTCAGTTTCTTGAAAATGCCAAGAAGCTTTACCAGCCCGTCTCCGATTTGCACCATGTCTTCGGCCGTGTATGTTTCAGCTGTTTTTTTAATGATTTCCAAAGAAGATCTTAAGAGAGTAAATACACCTTTCTTCTCCAGGTCATCCATATAAAAAATCATTTGTGGAACCGTGGATTTGAGTAAAGGTTCTGCTATCAAAACAAAATCAATAATATTTTTTAATTGATCGATAGAATACGTCAGAATTCGGACATTTCTCAAGGCCTTTTTAATGAGAAACAACAGGTCTTCCAGCTGAAAATCAGCCTCAATGTCGACAAGTTCAACAATAAGAGCCTTGACCGCTTCATTGACCCGGGGGGCCAATTCATCTCTGAGTTCACTGATGGATCTGGCAGAATCGGAAAGCGGTGCCATCTCCTTTTCCAGCTGTTCGAGTCGATTTAGAACGATGTCTTCATGATTCATGGCCGTCACCTCCTTTATGCCACTTTTCGTAATTTTCCGGCAATGTTCATTTGCGGTTCCAGCGGCAGGTCAAGGCCTTTCATCATCAGGTTCCAGTACACCCACCGAAACATCATTTTTCCCCAGTGGTTGTTTAAGCTCTCCTGTAGCAGGGAAAAGGGCCCCATTCCGGGAAATGGAAACTTGCCGGGCAACGGCTCCACATCGTAATTAAAATCAAGAAGAATGGCCTTTTCAAAACCAGATGCCAGAAAACAGGTGGCATGACCGTCAAAGGTGGGCTTGGCTTCATGGCCGTCGATCTCTCGAATCAGGTTCTCAACCAGTGTATAGGCCTGGTAATGGGCGACGGAACCGGCTTTTGATGTAGGTACATTGGTGGTATCTCCAACCACAAATACCCGATCGAATTTTTCAGCCTTTAGGGTATGGTTGTCCGTAGGCACAAACCCCACTGCATCTGAAATACCCGAATCGATCAGCGCTTTATCCCCCACATTGGGGGGAATGGCCACCAGAAGATCGTATCCAACCTTATCCCCTTTGCCGGATTCAATGGTTTTTTCATTGGCGTTCACCTGGGCCAGGTCAAAATACGGCGTCACCTTAATATTCTTCTTGGCGGCAAACTCTGCCAAAATCCCGGCAGCCACGGGTTTGGTAAACACATTGTCCAG
Source organism: Desulfobacterales bacterium (assembly GCA_050123915.1). Lineage (GTDB taxonomy): Bacteria > Desulfobacterota > Desulfobacteria > Desulfobacterales > UBA11574 > UBA11574. Next base: position 24,146 of record JASFGF010000001.1, read on the forward strand.
GGGCGTTACGAATTCTATCTCCACTTTATCCCGAACCCCATTGGCCGTAAAAAACCAGTCCGCCATGAACACAAACTCCAGCGGTGCAATGGGACATTTAAATGGAAATTCGGCAATGTTTAACACCACCTTGCCGGAATCAAAGTATTTCAACTTCTTATAAAGTTCCAACGAGCCTTCCAAAGTGTAAAAATCGAAAATGTCTTTACCCCATCCATCCATCATGCCGTCGATTTCCCCAGGGGCAATATCGCATCCTGTGGCGATCACCAGCCAGTCGTAATCATATTGACCTCCTGTTTCGGTTTTCACACGCCGTTCATCGGTGTTAATTTTGACCACGTTGTCCAGAACAAAATCGACTCCCTTGGGGATGAATTCCTTTTTGGGTTTGACGACGTCGTGTTCCGCGTAAACACCGAACGGTATGAATAAATAACCGGCCTGGTAGTGGTGCTGCTCTTTCCGATCGATAATGGTGATTTCCCATTCGGACTCAACCAACTCTTTCCGAAGCATATTGGCCACAATCGTACCGCCTGCGCCCGAGCCCAATATTAATATTTTTCTCATAATGCCTCCATCATTTTATTATAGGTTAACTCATATTTAAAATCATGCGTGTTTAAGGTGAGCCAAGGTATAACCAATTAAAATTTTATGTCACCTAACGGTGATAAAAGTAAAATATCTGACAGGTTGAGTGGACGAGTGCGTGTATTTCAGTATTGTCTTCACAGAGAAATTCAGCACCGATTTTAACTTAAAAGGTGCCTAAAAGAGCGGGGGAAGTTCAGAATTCTTACAGCACTGACCCCCGCTCAAACAAAAGAACGGGAGTCAGTTCTATAAGTTGACAGATAATTACTTGTTGCCGAAGATTTCTGGTGGCTTTTGTGTGTCTCCTGTAGCATTGGGAAAGTCTTTAGCGACATAAGCCTTTTTACCGGTTTCGATCAGGTGATTGGCCTCTTCCATATAGTTGATAAAACGCAATTTGCATTCATAAAATCCGTGCCACCAGGCGTAGTCCGGGGCCATCATCATGGTTCCCATTCGGGCACGCCGGCCCTCGTGATGCCAAAGTTCATAGAAATCTACTTCGAGGCGCTCGTCGAAAAATTTGGTCTTGTCCAGCAGTCCTTTTTCATAAAGCTCTCCCAGTTTTGCCTTGGCCGGTTTGAAATAGATTTCGTTGTAGTCTTTTACTGCTTTATCGAATCCATCATAAAAATCGTTGATCCAAGAATCACCATGGCAGGCACGGCAAACATTCTTCATTTTTTCCCGTTCTACTTTCCAGTCGCCTCCCGAGGGAAATGGTTTAAAATCTTGGGGGCGAATTGTCAGCGGTGCCTGAGTCTCCCAGGAAAGACGCTCGGTCACATCATGGGTCCCCATGACTTTTCCGGAACCGGACATGTGACAGGCGGCACAGGTCGGTGCACGATAATCCGTGCCCGGTGTCCAAGTGCCGGGTGCTGCGTTAAAATTGTATTCGTCTTTATAGGCATGGTACATCGTTCCGTGCTTGGACTCTTCATAAATTTCGATTTGCGGATGATCAGGTCCCAAGTGGCACTGGTCGCACGCCTCGGGCATTCTTGCTTCAGCCACAGAAAAGCGGTGTCGGGTATGACACGATGTGCACGACCCCTTACTCCCGTCAACATTCAGTCTTCCAACACCGACATTGGGCCAAGTGGCAGGATCCACGGTGCCTTTTTTGTCAAGCTTGATTACTGTTCCATGGCAGTTCAAGCAACCAGTTTTTCGCTCGTTGTCCGAGTTCATGCCCTTGTTCAGCCAGGGGTCCAATTTCCATATGATCTCGATGGTGTTGGCATGCTTACTCTTGCTGTACTGAGTCACCTCGTCGGGATGGCATCGGGAGCAGTCCTTCGGCGTGACGATAGCGGCGATGGGCACCTTGTACTTCTGCTCTCCGTAGGGAAGATCCTTTTGGCTGTAGTACTTCTCATGTGCTTTGGCCACATCGGTATCGCCAGGTTGGGCCAGATGGCAGTCCAGGCAGGTGATGCCGGCACTGGCGTGACGGCTTCGGGCCCAGTCGTCAAAAATCCCGGGGTTAGTGGCCTTGTGGCATTCGATGCATGCCACCGCCTCGGGCGGTATGCTGCGCTCGATCCGAAACTCCTTCACCTTGGGGAAGTTTTGCTGTGCATTAACCGACCGAACGGCACCTGGCAGTACCAGACTGACCGTCAGCAAAACAACCGAGATGAATACAAATTTTTGCCTCATGGTCTTTCTCCTTTCGATTAAAAAGAGATGGGTCACTCTATTCATATCGGCTGATTACAGTTTTCGAAGGCCTTTGGCCTGATAGGGAAGTCGCCGATACTGTTTGTACATGATGGACATACTCTCATTGTGAACCAGATCGTAATGACAGTCCACGCACTTTTTTTCATAGCCCTGACGAGCATAGATCACCGACCGGTGTGCCAGCATGGCACCTCGCTTGCCAGGCATGGCGAGCAGATTTCTATGGCACTTCTGGCACTGAGCATTGTCAAAGGAGTCGTAGGCCGCCTCCCTATTTTTTTTACGGTCGTATTCTTTTATTAAGAAATGCTTAACCACGTCCTTGGCACCGTGATAGGTTTTGGCAAAGAAAAAATCAAACGTCTTGTGGGGAGCCGGCAGGTGACAGTCCATGCAGTCAGCCACGAATCCCTGGGCATTGTTGACATGGGTGGAAGATCGCCAGGCAATCACTGCCGGTTTGATCTCGTGGCACGTGGCACAAAAATCGGGAGTGGAGGTTCGCACCATGGTATAGTACGTCATACTAAACAGCGGAAAAGCGATGATAACACCCAATAAAACGAGAGACGCCCATATGAAGTGTTTTTTCATGATGTTGCTTTAAAGTTCGACTTGTAATTATGCCTAATAGACCGGTTTGGATACAAAGAATCTCTGATAGATTTCTATAATTAACTATATCAAGTATAATATTATACCCGTCAAGCAACAAAATTGTAAAAGTTGTAACAGTAAAAATCGTAGCTTAAAAGAGGATTACTGGATGGCGCAGTCAAGATTGAAATGTTTGATTAAAAAATCAGCGACTTGTTTAACAGCTTCCAAGGAAAACATCGGCACATCAAGATCGACATTTGAATCGGTGATAAGAGCTATCAAATGTCTATCGTTTTTGCATAACGGTTCATTCGTGATCTGGGTTCTAAATATCTCCATTTTGGGATGTTCTCCCCGTTTATAGCCTTCAGTCAATATGATGTCCATTCCGTTGAATATCGGCAATAGCTCATCCGGTTTGTGATCATACGTCACATCCATCACCATTCCGATTTGATACGGTGATGAAATAACGGTGGCCGATGCACCGGCATGTTTATGTCGCCAGCTGTCTTTTCCGGGTTTGTCCATTTCAAAGCCATGGACATCGTGTTTAATGGTGCCAACCTTCAGACCTCGAGCAATGAGTTCGGGAATCAATTTTTCCAAAAAAGTCGTCTTTCCCGATCCTGAATTGCCGACAACGGAAACAAAAGGGGGGGATGTTTTTTTCTCTAGTTTTGTTATCATGTTAATATTTACAGGCTATCCTTTCTTTAAGGATTTTGATTTAAAAATATCATTGAACACGCTGTCGTCAGCCATCAGACACTCTTTTTTCAAAAGCCGGTATTTTTCCAAAAGCGCTTTCCCTTCTTTGGTCAAACGGCTTCCCGTTTTTTTATCTGAATGAAGAATTTTGGCATTTAAATGTTTTTCCGTGTACTTAATTTTACTCCAAACCGCTTTGTAAGACATTTTCATTGTTTTTGCCGCCTGATTAATAGATCCCGTACTTTCAACATGTTCCAGGATTTTCATTCTTCCTTCGCCGATAACGATATTGTCATTTTGATCGACAACCCAATGGCTCGATTTTAGTTTTAATTTTACCATGATTCCTTACCGAATAAATATGGATTTCTAATCAGGCAACATGATTCACGGCAGAAAAATTGCCCGATCGTCTTATTTTTTATAGAAGCCATCTCAAAATAAAGATTTTGGTTCAAGATCCCCCGCTAAAACCCGGCGGGATAAAAAGGCGGCGTCGAGTTTTAACCCACCCCGTTTATTGTCGGGATCTTCGACACGCATACTCAAGTATGTCGAGGATTTAAACCGAGGCACCAACGCCGAGATTGGGCCAAAAGAATATTTTGAGATCGCTTCTAATTATTTTGTCATAAAAAGTAAAACTTTTCCCAGGCACCTAACGGGTCTGAAACTTATACCCCACTCCGGCCACTGTAACAATATATTTCGGTGTTTCGACTTCAGATTCTATTTTTTTTCTGAGTCGCTGAACATGAACATCAACTGCACGGCTGGTCTGATACAGCTGGGAATCACGCCATATCTGCTTCTGAATGAATTCTCTGGAGAGGACTTCATCAGGATAAGAAACAAAGAGCTCCAGCAATTCATATTCAGTTTTGGTCAATTTAACACGCTTTCCGAAGATGGTAACACTTCTCGATTTAAAATTTATGGATAGATTATTATACTCGTATAAATTCTTTACCAGGCTTCTTTCCACTCTTTTAAATATAGACTTGATTCTGGCCGAAAGTTCTAAAAAATTAAACGGCTTGACCATGTAATCATCCGCACCGCATTCAAGCCCCAGCACCTTGTCCGCAACGCCGTCTCGAGCGGTGAGCATAATAATCGGAAAATCGAATTCCCTTCGCATGATCTCACAGGCCTTGATCCCGTCGATATCCGGCAAATTCAAATCAAGAATTACAAGGTCCGGCCGGCTGGTTTTTGCAATATGAAGGCCGATTTTCCCGTTAAATGCAGTCAGCACCTCATAGCCGTCAAGTTCCAGATTCCCTTTGATGGTCTGAACAATATCTTTGTCATCATCCACAATTAGAATACGGTATCTGTTTTTTGGGATCCCATCTGCCATGGCGCTTAACCTGTCCCTATTCTTCGGTGGAAAACAACACTGAACATCCGCCAAAGAGACTCCTTGTATTTCATAATAACATATAATTGACATCCATTTTCTTGGGGTGCAAGAATTTTCTTGTCACTCCATAAAATCGTAACACTTTTGACATGAAACACACGTCATTTTACATCGTCTGTAAAACAATGCCAAACAAGACAACACCTTATCTTTATTTAAACCCGATGAATTTGACTCTGTGTATCAAATAAAGTAAGATTGTTTTGCAATTTGGATGTTTACGTTCTCCATGTATCTTGCCGTCATAAACACACAAATAACCAGCAACGATTAACCCGATATGCGAGGTCTAACTAGTGAAAAAATTACACCTTTCGCTTCAGATTAAATTTCTTTTGAGTATCATTCTGATTATTGTTCCGGTCCTTGGTATTATTTTTACCTGGGCTGGTATCCAGAATGAACAACAGGCCAAAGAACAAGTCTTGACCCAAGCGAGGGTACTGTCCAGGCAGGTTATTTTAACACGGCAGTGGATCACCGACTGCGGCGGTGTCATGGTACCTTTAGAGAGCAAAGGCGCAAAAAATACAACTTTTTTTATCGACGACAGGCTTCAAACTTCCAGAGGATGGTATCAGCATTTTACCCCTGCAATGGTAACAAGAAAGCTGTCCCAGTATTCTTTGCAGCAGGACCTGTATGGATTTCGCCTTGCCAGTTTGACGCCGTTGAATCCGTCGAACACGCCGGATAGCTTTGAAAAAAAAGCATTGAATAGCTTTAAACAACAAAAGTTGGACGAATTGTTCCGGTTCGAAAAACGCGGCGGGAAGCACTATTTTCAGTATATGGTGCCACTCTATATGGAAAAGGGATGTCTTAAATGCCACAAAGCAAAAGAAAACGCTCCAAATGCCGTAAGGGGGGGGTTGAGCATTTTTTTGCCGGTAGACCAGATGAGCCTGTCCATTAAAAACAACCACCTTAAACTGTTTCTTTATGGCACTTCTCTTATTCTCCTGACCATCTTTACCCTTTTTATTCTCATGCGTCGTGTGGTGATAAAACCACTTTATGAATTAGAAAAGATGACCAGCGAAATTGGTCGAGGCAATCTGAATGCACGGGTACATATTAATACTGGAGATGAATTCGAAAAACTGGGATTGGCCTTTAACCACATGGCCTTAAGACTTTCAAAAGGACGTGAATCTCTGGAAGAAAAGATTGCCCAGGCAACGCGTGAGCTTTCCGAAGCCAACCAAGAGTTGAAAACGCTGGATCAACTCAAGTCCGATTTTCTGGCCAACATGTCTCATGAGCTTCGATCCCCGTTGACGGTGATACGGGGAGGAATCGACTACCTCAATCGAAAGATTCAAATAGAAGACAATCGAAATTACCTGAACATCATCGACAAAAATCTTACCCGGCTTATTCACCTGGTCTCCGATATGTTCGATTTCACAAAGATCGAAGCTAAAAAGATCGATTGGTCTTTTGAGCATGAAAATTTAACCCTGTTGATTGATGAAGTAACTGAAATCATACGCCCCTTGGCCATGGAGAAAAAAATCGAACTTATCTATGAAAATCCTGGTGATATTTTTGTCGAGTTTGATCTGGAACGTATCGAACAGGTCCTGGTGAATCTCATTGAAAATGCCATTAAATTTTCTGACCACAAAACAAAAATACATATAAACCTTCAACAAGACTCGGAATCGGTGACCGTTTCGATCAAAGACCAGGGAATCGGTATTCCTGAAAAAAATATTGAAACCATATTCGATAAATTCTCAACGGCTCCGTCCGGAAGAGAAGGCAAAACCGAAGGAACGGGTCTGGGACTGGCCATTTGCAAAGCCATTGTGGAGGCTCACGGCGGCAAAATCTGGACGGAAAGCATCAGCGGCGTTTCAAGCACGTTTTATTTCACGCTTCCTAAAAATAGGCCATAAAAAATTATTCGCGGAGGATAATAGATGTTTCAAAAAAAAGATTGGAAAATATCTTTTGTCGTAATTCTTTTGATTGTACTGCTGGGCGGTTACTATGAAAAATTGGGTGTTGAAGCTCGTACAATGGCATTGCCGTTGGCAATTTTTATTGCCGCAGGAATGATAATTGCGCGTTTAAAAAAACTCGAATATGAAACAACAACCGCCAAAGTAAATGCAAAAGAGGCGATCGTTCAAAATTTCAGTGTTATCGACAGCCACGGGAAACAACGCGTTGCTATTTCAACAACTGCCGATACCGCGCTCATGCATTTTTTTGATGAGCAAGACACGCCCTGTGCAACGTTGGATGTATTAAATACCGGACCGATTCTCAAACTGGTGGGGAGCAAGGGGAGTGTTTCCATTGCTTTTGATAAAGAAGGCCGTCCGAATTTGACTTTAAAAGATGATATGGACAAAATTGTCTGGTCAGCCGAGTAAAAACGAAAATTATTGGAGAATAACCAAGGAGAGACTTGATGGATATGGAAATATTTGAGACCATGAAGGCATCGGAGCTGAAAAAATATCTAAAATTTCTTCTTTGGCATTACCGTGTTGTTGATGCATTCTGGTTTATCTATTTAACCGAACAATTTGATCAACAGACCGCCGAACACATCAACGAGAGGGTGTGGGACCGTGTATCAGCAATGGCCGCTAAAGATCTTGTGGAACGATTTCAAATTCAGGAAAAGGGGCTTAAAGGATTTGTCAAGGCCCAAAAACTTTTCCCCTGGTGTATTCTTGTGGGATACCGGATTCAGGAATCCGACAACGAAGTGACCATTTCCGTTCCCTCCTGCCCAACCCAGGAAGCCAGACTCAAGCGAGGTTTGGGTGAATATGTCTGCAAAGAAATGCATCGAAAAGAATTTAGCAGTTTTGCCCGGGTGATTGATGACCGCATAAGGGTTGAGTGCCTTTTCGCCCCTCCGGACCCTCATCCAGAAGATATGTTTTGCAAGTGGAGATTCTTTCTAGAACCCTAAATCCTTAAATTGAAACATTTATGACAAGGAGGCGTTATGTATTTACCAAAGACATATGAAGACTTTATAAAAAAATTCCCAAACGTTTTTGAGGATTATCAACAATTGGGTAAATCATGCCGAAAACAGGGGCCTCTGGATGAAAAATGCCAGGATCTCGTAAAGCTGGGTATTGCCATCGGCGCCAACTCCAGGGGTGCGGTCATGTCTTCCATCCGAAAGGCTTTGGCGTCCGGGGCAACCCCCGACGAGATTCTCCAGGCGGTGTTATTGTCCTTAACCACAACAGGATTTCCAAACATGATTGCCGCAATGGGGTGGGCCAACGAAGTCCTCGAAAAACAGATTAAGGCATAATGTCTTTATATAACAATGAATATCACACAGCATCTGTGGGTTATAACGTTGGTTACTGCAGTTTTCCATGCTCCCCCAGATCTTCCAGGCCGTTAAGGTTTTTTAATATTATATTCCGACCACTGGTATCGATCAATTGCTGCTGATTCATTTTCGTCAGAATCCGTGACAGGGTTTCAGGAATGGTGCCTAGAAGGCTTGCCAGTTGACCTTTAGAAATGTTTAACGTGACCTTATCGGTTCGACCCTGTTCCCGGCTCAAATATACCAGGTATGAAGCAAGCCGACCCGGAACTTCCTTTAAGGAAAGATTTTCGATCTGCACGGTAAATTGACGGAGCCGCATGGAAAGTACGCCAAGCATGTTCAGCGCAAGCGAAGGATTTTTGGATATCAGGTCAACAAACGCTGTTCTCGGAAAAAACAGCAGATGGCTCTTTAGAAGGGTTTGGGCATTGGCTGGAAATTTTTTTCCGGCAAAAACCGGAACTTCGCCAAAAGGATTACCGGGTCCATAAATATGGAGAATCTGCTCTTTGCCATCAAATGAAACTTTATAAATTTTTACTTTACCGTCAGCAACAATATAAAAACCATTGCAGTCGTCGCCTTCTAAAAATATCGTCTTCCCCTTGTTGTAAAACTTGTCCAACGCAATCTGTCGAACGTCGTTCAACTGCTCCTCGGGTAAACCGTTGAAAAGGGGAGCGTCTGAAATAATTTGTAGAATTTTTTCCATTATTTTCTCTTTTTTTAAAAATTATCACGCTTTTTTGACTTAAGTCAAGGCGGTCAATAAATTCATTATATATGATACGATTCAACAGCCGGAGAAAAATATTTATCCGGCAATAACACAAACAATAGTTTAACTGGTGTCCATCCATAAATGAGGATTTTTGTTCGAGATCAAGGCATGCGAGAAAAATAACCGCAGGCATATGTTTAATATTCCGAGGATTATTTTTTGAGCATAACTCAGAGATCGGGCAAAAAGACCATTTATGGATGGACACTGCCTAACCATTTGGCTGAAAATAAGGAGGCACATTATGTTTTGTTTTCAATGTGAACAAACGGCAAAAGGCGAAGGGTGTACAAAAATCGGCGTATGCGGAAAACAGCCGGAAGTCGCCGCCCTTCAGGATCTTTTGGTTTATGCGGTAAAGGGACTGGCTCAGGTAGCCCTTGAAGGTCGAAACGTCGGCATTAAGGATGCTGCCATCGACCATTTTACCTGTGAGGCGATATTTTCCACGTTGACCAATGTCGATTTTGATCCTGATCGATTCGTGGAACTCATCCACAAAACCACAAATTTAAGAGATGAACTCAAGGCAAAAGTATCGGCAGCCGGAGGAAAGAGCGATTTTTCGGAAGGACCGGCCAACTTCACACCCGAGGCAACCCAAGAAGGCCTTGTCGCCCAGGGAGAAAAGGTCGGGGTAAAATCTGATCCTGATATTGATCCTGACATTCTTTCGTTACAGCAGCTTTTGATATACGGCATCAAGGGAGTGGCCGCCTATGCGGATCATGCAAAGATCCTTGGAAAAACCGATGAAAGAATTTTTGATTTTATCCATGACGCCATGGCGGCTACGTTGAACAAGAATCTCAGCGCCGACGATTATGTTGGACTTGTTTTCAAATGCGGTGAAATCAACCTCATCGCCATGGAAATTCTGGATGCGGCAAATACCGAGGCATACGGACATCCGGTCCCGACATCCGTTCCCCTGGGTGCTAAAAAAGGCAAGGCCATTCTGGTTTCAGGGCATGATTTAAAAGACCTGGAAGACATCCTGAAGCAAACTCAGGGAAAAGGAATTAATGTTTATACTCACGGTGAGATGCTCCCCTGCCATGGATATCCTGAGTTGAAAAAATACGATCACTTTTATGGTCATTACGGCACGGCCTGGCAGAATCAGGCCAAAGAGTTTGATGCGTTTCCGGGAGCAATTCTAATGACCACCAACTGCATCCAGAAACCCAGAGATTCATATAAAGACAACATTTTCACCACCGGTCTGGTGGGCTGGCCCGGCGTCACCCATATTGCCGGCAAAAACTTTGCTCCCGTGATTGAAAAGGCGTTGGAATTGCCTGGATTTACGGAAGATACCCAAGGAAAATCGGTGATGGTCGGATTTGCCAGAAATGCGGTCATGGGTGTTGCGGGCACGGTGATCGAAGCGGTGAAGAACAAAGCCATCCGTCATTTTTTCCTGGTGGGCGGATGCGACGGCGCCAAGGCCGGACGAAATTACTACACGGAATTTGTGGAAAAAGTACCTGAAGATTGTGTGGTCCTGACCCTTGCCTGCGGTAAGTTCCGCTTTTTCGACAAGGATCTTGGAGATATCGGCGGGATTCCGAGACTTCTCGACGTCGGCCAGTGCAACGACGCCTATTCTGCTGTTCAAATTGCATCGGCATTGGCCAACGCTTTTGAATGCGAGGTGAACGATCTTCCCTTGTCCATGATTCTGTCATGGTATGAACAAAAAGCCTGTGCGATTCTGCTGAGCCTTCTGTCTTTGGGGATTAAAGATATTCGACTGGGCCCGAGTCTGCCGGCGTTTGTTTCGCCGAATATTCTCAATGTTCTGGTGGAAAAGTTCAATATTATGCCCATACAGACACCGGATGAAGATCTGAAGGCGATTTTGGGATAATTCTTTCTCGACAGGATTCACAAGATGATTAAAGTATGTCTTGTGAATCCTGTTAATCCTGTCAAAAAAAGTTTATTATAGGAGGAAAAAAATGAAATGCCCGGGACAGGACAGCCGGTATTGGAAACCAGGTGCTATCTTTGAATCAAAATGTCCGGAGTGCGGCCATTCGGTAGAGTTTTTCAAGGACGATACCACACGCAAGTGTCCAAAATGCCAACACAAGTTTGCCAATCCCAAAATGGATTTCGGGTGTGCATCATATTGCCAGTATGCAAAAGAGTGCATCGGGGATCTGCCGCCGGAGCTTTTGGCTCAGAAAGAAGACCTTCTAAAAGACCGTATCGCCATAGAAATGAAGCGATATTTTAAAAGTGATTTCAAACGGATCGGCCATGCAACCCGAGTGGCGCGTTATGCCGAAAGAATCGGAAAAAACGAGCGGGGCAATCTGGCGGTCATACTGGCTGCAGCGTATTTGCATGATATCGGCATCCATGAATCGGAAAAAAAATATAACAGTACGGCCGCAAAATACCAGGAGCAGGAAGGACCACCCATTGCAAAATCCATCATGATCAAGCTGGGTGCAAAAGAAGAATTGATCGAAGAGGTCTGTGATATCATCGGACATCACCATCATCCTCGATCTGAAGAAACACTCAACTTCAAAGTGCTCTACGATGCGGATCTCATTACCAACCTTGAAGAAAAACAGAAAGAAAGATCCATGGATGCAGACAGAATATCCAGTATTATCGACAAGTCTTTTTTAACCGACAGCGGCCGTGAAGAAGCAAAAAAGGTGTTGTTGAATTAATTTGTTTTTACCCGTAAAATCAATTGTATAAAAGGGTTAATCATGAAAACATTACGAAAAATAATCGAAATCGATGAAGAATTGTGCGACGGATGCGGCCAGTGTATTCCCTCTTGTGCCGAAGGCGCCCTTGAAATTGTGGACGGCAAAGCACAGGTCGTTGCCGATAAACTGTGTGACGGGCTCGGGGCCTGTTTGGGAGAATGTCCCACCGGCGCCCTAAAAGTCATTGAGCGGGAGGCTGATGAATTTGATGAGGAAGCGGTTGAGGAACATCTGGCAGAAAAAGAAAAAGAGACGGCTAAAGAAAAGCAGCATATGCCCTGCGGATGTCCGTCCACCCAAATTCAGACGTTTGTTCCCATTGAATCTCATCCGGAAACCCAAATTCCTTCCGCAATGGGAACCGAAGGCGAATCGGCCCTCTCTCAC
>JASFGF010000002.1:0-24521 GCA_050123915.1 Desulfobacterales bacterium
TTCGCTAAAATTTCAAAGGCGCTATGTTCAAATATAATATCAATACCATACGCTGCAAAATCGAGTTTTTTACCAAGTGTTATCGGATTGCTTGGGTTCTTCAGGATTTCGAAGAGATCGTCTTCCGTCAATTTTTCAAAAACGGCCCTGACCGGAAGCCTGCCGACAAATTCAGATTCAAATCCATATTCTATAAGGTCTTCTGCCTTTGCCTGCTTAAGAATGTCACTATCATCCCGAATATTTTTGATGTTTGCTCCAAATCCGATTTCTTGGTCTGCAATTCGTTTCTTAACAATCCGGGATAGATCACCAAAGGCGCCACTCATAATAAACAGTATGTTACTGGTATTGACCGATCGTTTTTCCCTTTTACCGGTTTTACGAAAGCGTTCGATCTCCTGAATCATCGAAATGGGATCATGAGGTACTTTTAGGTCGACTTCAGTTTCTTCCATGGGTTTGAGTAACGCGCGCTGGACACCTGATCGAGATACATCAACACCAATGACATTCCGGCTGGATGCAATTTTATCGATTTCATCGATATAGATGATACCATATTGAGCGAGTTCAATATCACCGTCGGCTTCTCTAACAAGATCTCGGACAAGATCTTCTACATCACCGCCCACGTAACCTGTTTCACTAAATTTAGTCGCATCGCCCTTTACAAAAGGAACATTGATTTTTTTGGCGATGAGTTTGATGATGTATGTTTTACCGACACCGGTGGGACCGAACATGAGGATGTTGTTTTTAATGTGTCCGACCATGTCATCGGTCTCATCGGGAGTGTTTTCAGCGCGTTTTATACGGTTAAAATGGGTACATATTTTTGTGGACAGTATTGCTTTGGCGCTATCCTGCTTGACAATATATTGGTCAAGAAATGAGATCAATTCTTCGGGTTTTAAATCAAAATTGATCCTTTTTTCTTTTTTGCCAGATATTTCACCTTTTTCGGTGGCGACTTTTTGGGGCAAAACCAGTGGTGTCACCATTTTAACGCTGCCTCCAAATTTTTTCGATAGAAAATCTCCGATCTCCTTTTCGATTTCTTTTGGATCCGGTATTTTTTCATTATGTTCTTTCATCGTTCAATATTAAGCTTGTTTTTTACTTTGGTTTGATTCTCTCAAAACATTGTTACATTCGCCTTTTTCAAAAGACTATAATCACGCCTTGTGGAAAATGCAAGGTGGAAATAGATACCGTTTGCGGGCGTGGCGTTCGAGATAAAAAGGCAGGGCCCATTAAAAAACCCTGCCTTTTATTGCCCTGAATAGCTTTTTAGTTTAATTCAAGGCCAGTTGAGTTCGGTTGAGCCGTCACCCAAAACAAGTGTGGAGTCTTCCGAACTTCAAAACTTTCGTAAGTTTACTTCGTGATTCGATTTAAAGTTAAATGAACCCGTTAAATGCCGCCTCAAGCCCGGTATTTAAAGTATCACCTTTGGAGGTTTTTGACCGTCACATGGTTTTGATATTGATGTTGAAGCTGGGAGTCATTTAATGAGATTCATCGTCAACATCCTGAAAACGCAAATTTTAAAAGTAAAAGTAGCTTAATTATTAGCAGAAACCATGCCAACGTCTTCAAATATAAGTATTATATGAAATATTGATGAATTTGGAAAAAGTCGAATTCATCATGTTTTATGTTTTAAGTGATAGATTTTAGGTTATTGCTTTACGTGTATTTACGAATACATAAAACTTAATGTCTAACACTTAAAACGTTCGTAAAAGGAAAAACATTAATTTTTACGAAATCATCAAATATTATATAGTTATGAATTTATCGTGCCAACGGTATACTAAAATGTTGTGTCAAATCCTGTGAGTTTTATTTCACATTGTGAAGTAATTGTCATATGCCGGGACATGATAGGAATAAAAACTGGAATAGTTGAATAATGGCGTAATGGAATGATGGCTTTGGGGGATTTAATAACGGTTAAATAAGTTAAATCTAATCTTATTCCCAACATTCCATTTTTCCATAATAAGAAGCCATCTCAAAATAAAGACGTTGGTTTAAGAGCCCCCGCTAAAACCCAGCGGGATAAAAAGGCGGAGCCGAGCTTTAACCCGCCCCGTCTGTTAACGGGATCTTCGACACGCATACTCAAAAGTATGTCGAGGACTTAAAACGAGGCTTCAACGCCGAGGCTTGTCCGCCTCACCGCCAGCGGCATCTTCGACTGGCGGGTTGGGCCAAAAGATTATTTTGAGATAGCTTCAGGTTACTTTTAGCCTTCGATATCAAAGGCTTTTTAGCTATATTGGGTTAGAAGGCTTGGGTTTTTATTCATCAGAGGCGTGATTCGGTGTTTTGTATTGTCGCATCAGCAACGAAAGATGCGACAGCTCATCTCGAAGTTCTTTTAGCTTGGCTTCAATCATTATACCCAATACGGCCATTCGGTTTTCAGAACTTCCGGCATTGTCAAGACATCTTTCGATCTTTTTTTGGAACTCTTTGAGTTCCGGGTGTTCTTCCAAGAGACGATCCCTATCTTGACGGGCTGTTTTACCCATCTCGATCAGTTCTTGTCTGCTGATCGTGTTGCTCATTTTTTTAAAACTTATAAGATTTCCCATGGAGTTAATCTTAGCAGATATCATGCCAATGTGTTTGTATGATATTATCGTCAAAAATATTAAATAGATAGACTTTTACAACGCGAATAAATGATAAAATATGTTATTGAATTCTATGAATTTTATTTCATATTGTGAACTTGTTTTCCTAATCTAATTACGAAGCGGTCAATATTCTTTTTTTGATCTTTCCAAATCCCGTTGCTCGTCACGCCGTCGGATCGTTTCACGTTTATCATACTTACGTTTACCCCTGGCAAGGGCCAGTGTCAGTTTGGCCTTTCCGTTCTGGAAATAAATCTTTAAGGGGATAAGAGAAAATCCCTTTTCATTGACTTTTCCGTATAGTTTTTTGATTTCATATCTGTGTAAAAGTAGTTTTCTTTTTCTTAGAGGATCATGATTTCCGTAATAGGCAAAGGGATAAGCACCGATGTGTATCTGATGGACAAACACTTCTCCTTTGTTAATTCTGGCATAAGAATCTTTTAAATTCACGCGGCCGAGTCGGAGGGATTTAACTTCCGTTCCCAGAAGAACCATACCTGCTTCATAAGTCTCTTCGATAAAATAGTTGTGTCTGGCCTTTCTGTTTTCAGCAATTATTTTAATATGGTTCGTGCTCAAATGCTTTTTTACTCCTTCCGATAAGCCATTTGTTCAATATTCTCTCTTAAACGTAGGCCCAACGAGCCGAAAGCCATTATTCCAATTGATGTAAAGCGAACTCAATTCCTGAATAGCGGAGGTCCATTATACTTAGGGGTATCCCAATTCAAAAAGAGTACTGTCGTAAGTGCCGAGCAGCAGCTCCATAACGCCTGTTTCGGATGTCTCTTTAAGAACATCCTTAATGAACAAGGCCGCATCTTTAACATTGAGGGATCTAATAATTTTTTTGATTGCCGGTATTGATTGAGGATTCATGCTTAATTTGTTTATTCCCAATCCCAAAAGGATCGGTATGTTCACAGGGTCACCCGCCATTTCTCCGCACATGCAGACTTCCACATCGTTGTTTTTCGCAATATCGGCGACATATTTGATCATTCTTATAATCGCAGGGTTAAGCGGTTGATAGAGATGCGCGACCTGTGTGTTGACTCTGTCAACCGCCAGCGAATACTGGATAAGGTCATTGGTCCCGATACTAAAAAAATCAACATCCCTTGCCATCACATCTGCCATAATTGCGGCTGAAGGTACTTCTATCATTATTCCGACCTTTATATTGTCGTCAAAAAGTATACCTTCTTTATCCAGAGAATCGGCTGCTTTTTTTAATATCTTTTTTGCTGCAAGGACTTCATCATGGCATGATATCATGGGGAAAAGAATTCTAACAGGACCGAATGCAGAGGCCCTTAATACGGCTCGGAGTTGTGTTTTGAAAATATCCGGGTTTTTTAAACAGTACCGAATACCTCGAAGACCCAAAACAGGATTTTTTTCATCTGAATTCGAGGCATAAGAAACCGCTTTATCACCACTGACGTCCAATGTTCGAATCGTAACGGGATTCGGCGCCATCACTTCGATGACATCTTTATAGTTTTCGAACAGATCATGTTCATCCGGGAAATCACGCTGGCCAAGATATTGAAATTCCGTTCGATAAAGCCCGATTCCATCCCCGCCATAGTTTATTACCGATACCACTTCTTCAGGAAGCTCGATATTACCCATGACGTCCAGTTGAATACCATCGATTGTTTGGGCCGGGAGATGACCGCTTCGGGTAATGACAGCCTTTTGTCTTTCATAATTGGATTGGCGTTCTTCAAACTCAATAAGGGTTTTGTCGGTGGGATGGACAATAACAATTCCTGCAGTTCCATCGACGATGATAATGTCATCGTTTTTTATTAAATGTGTCGCTTTTTCAAGGCCCAAAACAGCCGGAATTTCAAGCGTTCGGGCGATGATTCCCGTGTGTGACGTCTTTCCCCCGAGATCCGTTATCAGTCCTTTTATTTTTTCCAGCTGTATCTGACTCGTTTCTGCAGGGGAAAGGTCGACAGCTACGAGAATGACCCGTTTCCCAATAGCGCCAATATCTAAAGTTTTTGCGCCTACCAGGTTTTGCATAATGCTTTCAGATACGTGGACGATATCTGCCATTCTACCCTGTAAATAAGGGTCCGGCATTTTTCTAAACATATTTTTAACATTCGATACGACGTTTTTTAGGGCCCATTCAGCATTTACCCGTTGTTTTTCTATGGTTTCTATGGTTTTGCCATAAAGCATTTTGTCTTTATACAACACCTTGTGGGTTTCGAGTATATGGATGTGCTGTCGCAACTCTTCAGGGGTTGTTTCAATGATTTCTTGAAGCTTATCTTTGGCACGCTTTACGGCAGATTTAAACCTCATGATTTCATTTTTTAAGTTGTCTTTACTAATGAAGTATTTATCGACAACATCAACACCCTCTTTTCCGACCAGATATGCTTTGCCAATGCAGATACCCGGAGAGACATTGATACCGTGCAGACGTATTTCACTTTCGTTGGTATTAAGCATGTCTGATTATTCCCCGAAACCACTTTCAATCAACTGAACCAGGTCTTTTAAAATCCCAAGATCAGATTGATCATCAATTTTTAATGTAATTATTGATCCTTTTGGACAGACCAGTGTAAGGATATCGATAATGCTGGAAGCATCCGCCTTTTTTCCGTCTTTGATAATCCACACATTCGATTTTACGTTTTGAACCAGTTTCGCTATTTTTGCTGCGGATCTGGCATGAAGCCCTAGATCGTTTCTTATGGTAACACGCCTTGAAAGTTCATTTGTTGGATTATTCATCACCGGAAACTTAATTTGTGCCCAATATGCATTTATGGATAGGCACGAGCTAACGCCCCTCCCGGTGCAAATGGACGCGTATTTTCACCAAAGATGTACTGTTTGATATATGTGCAATACGATGCAGCGCACTAAGAAGCAAGGTCCGGGTTAGGGCTTGGGAATTGCTTTCATCCGGCATAGCCTCAAGCGAAAATGACGATGCCGGCTTGTAGTCTATTCATATATGAATTAACTAAATTCCAAAACATTGGTTTCGTTAACAATTTCAAACTTCTAGAAGCTATCTCAAAATAAAAATTTTGGTTCAAGATCAAGGCGGAGCCGAGTTTTAACCCGTCCCGCCTATTAACGGGGTCTTCGACACGCATACTCAAGTATGTCGAGGACTTAAAACGAGGCTTCAACGCCGAGGCTTGTCCGCCTCTGGCGGGTTGGGCCAAAAGATTATTTTGAGATAGCTTCTAATTTTACAACATGCACAATCGGTTTTACAATTGCCCCAGCTTATATCCGTTGTATCCACTATTTAATCGTTTTTGCCACAAAATGCAAAATATATGTTACCCAAAAATCAAAAATTTAAAAGAGTTCATCGCCATAAGATAAAAAAAAATTCTATCAACCCCCAAGATATTTGTCAATCTGTAATCATTGACAAAGCTTTAAATTGCTGTTAGGGCATACTTTCAAGCTATTCTACAATAGCTTGAAATTTTAAGAAATATCTATTGTCTTTTTTATGCATTAATTCTCTTGGTGAGGAGGTCCCATGCCGGATAAAATATTGATTTTTGGAAAGGATAACTGACCCTATACAAATCAGGCTCGTGAAGCTTTTGCCAAACAGGGTCGAAACGTTAAATACGTTAATGTTAAGGCTGATGCTGAGAAGATGAAGAACATGCTGAAATATTCAGATGGTATACGAAAGGTTCCGGTTATTGTGGAGCAAGGCAATGTTACCATCGGGTTTAATGGCGGAACGTGAGGCGTTTAAGTCTATCGGCTGTATGTCGACCATTTAAGATCTTTGCAAAATTTATTTTCGGATCAAATTGGAATCCCGTTTCCAGAGCGGTTTGATGGGGTTCCATAAACGTTTAATATAATTTTACTTTATTGAATAAAATGGAAAAACAGTTTCTTGTTGATGATTTAAATATCGGTGAAGCATGGCGGCTTTTCAAGATTATGGGAGAGTTCGTTGAAGGCATTGATACGCTGAATGAAATAGGGCCTGCGGTGAGTTTCTTCGGATCTGCAAGAATTAAACCTTCTGATTCAGTCTATAAAAAAGCTGAAGAACTGGCCAAGCTTTTTGTAGAAAGCAACTTTGCAGTGATTACAGGTGGGGGAGGCGGGGTGATGGAAGCAGCCAACAAAGGTGCGGCAGAAGCAGGAGGCACCTCCGTCGGGCTGAATATTATTCTTCCCTTTGAGCAGACGCCGAATTCTTTTGCCAATGTTAAAATCGATTTCAAATACTTTTTTATTCGCAAAGTCATGTTCGTTAAATATGCTGCAGCATATATTATCCTGCCTGGCGGTTTCGGTACCCTGGATGAAATGTTTGAAGCCGTTACACTGATTCAGACCCACCGCATAAAGCCTTTTCCGTTAATCCTGGTCGGCTCGGACTACTGGGCAGGTCTCATTGATTGGGTAAAAACAAAACTGCTTTCCGAAAAGCGGATATCTCCGGAAGATATTGAGATTTTGCAGGTCATGGATGAGCCTGAAAAAATTGTCAAAGCCGTTCAGAAAGTGATTATATTGTAGTGGATATTTTTAAGGGGTTCAAGTTTGAAGATGGTTCAGCCTCCCTTCCTTTTTCCTGAATACGGATAAACAGCAAATGGGTATATTTATACTTGATTAATAAATAATATAATGTATGATTTGGCACAAATAAATGAATGATATTCAGAAAAGAGGTTTTCAAGCCTCTTTTTTTAAATTAAAGTCACTTGTCGTCCACCTATTATAAACCTGAAAAGAAAGAACAGATACATTTAAAGGTAAAGAATATTGACAGAATCTAAAAAACCCAAAGCACAGGATATTCTGATGGAGTTAGAGGATGTCCATATGTTTTTCGGCAAGGTATGCGCTTTGGCCGGCGTTAGTCTGAAGGTAAGGAAAGGAGAGATTCATTCTGTCATCGGCCCCAACGGTGCCGGAAAAACAGTGATGATGAATATAATTAACGGCCTTTATTCCCCGCAAACAGGAAATATCTTCTATAAACAAAGAAAGATCAATGCCCTCAAACCGTTTGAACGGGCTCAACTCGGTATTTCCAGAACATTTCAGAAAGTCGAGGTTTTTGGTGGTATGACGGTATTGGATAACATCCGTCTAGGGCGGCATATCCATATGAAATCAGGTATTACTACCGGATCGATTTATCTTGGCAAAACCGCTCGTGAGGAGATTGAACACAGGAGTTTTATTGAAGAACAAATCATCGATCTTCTGGAAATTCAACATATCCGGCATAAACCTGTGGGCATGTTGCCATACGGACTGCAAAAGCGAGTGGAGCTCGGCAGGGCACTGGCCCTGGAACCGGAGCTTTTAATTCTTGATGAACCTCTGGCCGGACTTAATCTTGAAGAGGTCGAAGACATGGCACGGTTTGTTCTGGATATTAATGAAGAAGAGCGGTGGAAGGTCACCTGTATTTTGGTGGAGCATGATATGGGGGTGGTCATGGATTTATCCGACCGCGTCTTTGTTCTTAATTTCGGCAACATGATTATCGACGGAACTCCTGATGAAGTCCAAAATCATCCTGAAGTGATTAAGGCATACCTGGGTGAAGAGGATCTGTATGCAACGAGGAGATAGAACCGTCCGGAAAAAAATATAGTATGAAGATTACAAAAGATCTCACAATTCCAAAGCTTTTTTATGAAAAATCCGGCAAATACGGCAAGGACAGAGTAGCCATGCGGGAGAAGGAATTCGGCATCTGGCGCCCTATTTCCTGGCGTGACTACTTTAAAAATGTAAAGTATCTGGCCCTGGGGCTTATTCGTTTAGGCCTTGAAGAAGGGGATAAAGTTGCCATGATCGGCGATAATCGTCCCGAGGGTCTGTGGGCTGAAATGGCGACCTTGTGCGCAAGGGGTATAGGCGTTTGGCTGTTCCGGGACTGCCTGATTGATGAAGTCAAGTACATCATCGACCATTCGGATACAAAATTTTTATTCGGAGAAGGCCAGGAAGAAGTCGACAAGGCCATCTCTGTTTTTGATGAATGTCCTAAACTGGAAAAAATTATCTGGGATGATCCCAAAGGAATGCGTGGTTATGACCAGGATTATCTGATCAGTCTTAAAGAAGTTCAAGATCTAGGCCGGGAACTCGATCAACAACAGCCCGATCTTTTTGAGAACATGATCAAAAAAGGTCATGGCGATGAAGTGGCGTTGCTCTTTTATACTTCCGGAACCACGTCGTTGCCAAAGGGTGCACTCTTGTCCCACAATAATATGCTGACCATGGGTCAGCACCTCATGGCTGTGGATCCGTGTATGGAAACGGATGATTATGCCTCTTACTTGCCTTTTGCGTGGATCGGTGAACAGATGATGTCTATTTCCTGCGGCCTGCAGGTGGGATATACCATCAATTTCCCGGAGGAACCGGAAACCGCCCAGGAGAACATCAGGGAAATCGGTCCCCATGTGATGTTTGCTCCCCCGCGAATGTACGAGCAGATGACACGAACGGTTCAAGTCAGATACCTTGATGCCTCGCTGATTAAACGAAAATTTTATGAGTTTTCCACGAAAATCGGTTATCATGTGGCGGATCTTAAGTTTCAAAAAAAACCAGTTCCATGGTACTGGGCGTTGTTAAAATTGCTGGCGTATATCACCGTTCAAAAGAAAATAAAGGACCATCTCGGCCTGTCCCGTGTTCGAAATGCCTATACGGGAGGGGCGGCCATGGGACCGGATCACTTTCGTTTTTTTCATGCACTGGGAGTAAACCTCAAACAGATTTATGGCCAGACTGAAGTCGCCGGTATTTCTGTGGTTCATCGAAGCGGTGATATAAAATTTGATACGGTGGGTCATCCGATTCCTGAAACAGAAATAAAAATCACTGAAGATGGTGAAATTCTAACCAGAAGTCCTTCGGTTTTTTTAGGTTACTATAAAAATCCGGAAGCCACCAAAGAGACCTTGAAAGATGGTTGGCTCTATTCAGGTGACAAGGGTTTTATCGATGATGATGGTCATTTGGTGGTTTTTGATCGTACCAAGGATGTCTTCATACTCAGGGACGGAAGACCTTTTTCTCCCCAATACCTTGAAACTCGCCTGAAATTCAGTCCCTATGTGAGAGATTCATGGGTCATCGGAGACAAACAGGAATATATTACCGCAGTCATTTGTATCGATTATTCTGTGGTGGGTAAATGGGCCGATGAAAAAAAGATCAATTATACGAGCTATCAGGAACTTTCTCAAATGCCCGAGGTCTACAACTTGGTGGAAGTACAGATACATCAGGCAAATAGGGACCTCCCTGAAGCCGCCAGAGTCGTAAAGTTCATCAATCTTTACAAGGAATTCGATGCAGACGATGATGAGCTGACAAGAACAAGAAAATTGCGGCGGGGTTTTGTGGAACAAAGGTATCGGGACATCATTGAAGCCCTCTATTTAGATGATGATAGTGTGCATATTGATACAACCATTAAGTATGAAGATGGCAGGCAGGCACATATTAAAACCGATTTGCATATCAGGAAGGTCAAGGAATAGGACAGAGAAAAGAGAAAAGAGGAAAGAGGGAATAGAAAATTAGGAAATAGTTTATAGGTAATGGGTGAAGGATAATGGCTATATGACCCATAGCCGAAACTGAAAGGTAGAGCAAAGAATGGAACTGTTTTTGATGACCATTACGACGGGTATTATGGTGGGCGGCATCTATGCCCTTGTGGCCCTCGGATGGGTGTTGATATATAAATGTTCAGGTGTGCTGAATCTGGCCATGGGTGAAATGACGCTGATCGGAGCTTATGTTTCCTTGAGCTTTTATTCCATGGGCATTCCTTTTTTACTGGCGATTTTAATCTCCCTTATTATAGGACTGGTTTTGGGAATACTGACGGAAAGAATCTTTTTGGATAAACTCATCGGTGAACCTGTACTGACGGTGATTATGGTCACCGTTGGGCTCTCATTTTTCTTTAAGGGAACGGTGGAACTCATATGGGGTACAGATACGCGTGTGTTCACCCCACCGGTTTTTTCAATTGAACCCATACACATCGGAAAGATTATTATCGGTCAGGTTTATCTGTGGAGTTTTGTGGCCGCCATCATTCTTTTAATCATTTTTGTCTGCTTTTTTAAATATACCCGTTGGGGCCTTGCCATGCAGGCCACAGCCGATGATGAAATGGCCGCCCTCTCCCTGGGTGTGAGCGCCAGGTTCGTTTATGCGGCTGCCTGGGCCATCGCTTTTATGGCGGCCGGTGTCGGCGGAACCCTTTTGGGCAACATCAACGGATTGAATATATCCGTGGGGTATCTTGGGCTTCTGGTTCTGCCGGCCGTGGTATTGGGGGGGCTCAATTCCGTACCCGGTGCTATTGTAGGTGGAATTATCATCGGCATATTACAGAACCTCTGCGGGGCATATTTGGATAGATATTTCCCCGGCGGTGTCAAAGAGGTCGCCCCTTTTGCTTTCATGGCGATCTTTTTGCTTTTTAAACCCCATGGATTGTGGGGATGGGAACGGATCGAACGCGTGTGATTCAATTGATGATTGATGATTTTGGATTTAAGGTAATAGTTTAATCCTTTGCAACAAATCGATTTCAAAGGAGCTTCAGGTATGATTAAATTTTTGGCTGGAAGCTGTTTGAGTGGATTAGGGATCGTTTTGAAAGAATCATATGCGATTCAACTTTATGGATACAACTCCTTGAACAAGCAGAGAACTTTATGGATAGACCGGGCAGGTTCTTTCAGAAAAAATTTAATTATATCTGAAGCGGTTCTGCTTTTAAAAGGCTAACATGTTATGACGATTTTAATTTACAATCATAAATTTATAATTAAAAACGGAGTTTGATTAAATGTCAACAACCTGGCTTCCCTGTGGTGTTTATCATCAGAATTATCATCAGGATCATGGGTGGTGGCAGACCAGGTTTATCAAGGGCAAGATGATTTTTCTTTTTATCATCTTGTTTGTTGTTATTCCATTGTTTGCAGATTCTTATTGGCTCAGTGTTTGTAACCAGATCGGCTACACCGTACTCGGGGCTTTAGGCGTGCAGCTTTTAATCGGTTTTTGCGGCCAGATAACATTGGGTCATGCTGCATTTATTGCCGTGGGCGCATATACGAGCACCCTGCTTATCCTTGAATTCCCCTGGCCCAAATTCATGATGGATTTCGGTATCGCTTATCCTGTAAGCATCTTAATCGCGGCATTTGCAGCCGGTATTTGGAGTGTTTTGTTCGGACTCCCTTGTGCCAGGGTTAAAGGATTTTATCTGATTTTAACCACTATGGCCGCTCAGTTCATTACCGTAGATTTTATTCTTACAGGATATGTGAGCCAGATCGGTGGACGAGGACAGGCGTTTTCTTTGCCTCCGGGAACCATCAAGGTCGGACCGTGGATTATCAACAGTGATCTTAAAGTCTATTTTATGATGCTTGTCTTGGTGGTTATCTGTGTTGTTGCGGTGGTTAATTTGCTCAGGACCCGTGTGGGCAGGGCCTGGGTGGCCATACGTGACAATGACATTTCTGCAGAGGTAATGGGAATCAATGTTTTCAAATACAAACTGATTGCGTTTTACGTCGCCGGATTTATCGGCGGAATTGCCGGGGCGTTCTGGATCAGCAATCTCGCGGCGATCAGCCCCGAACATTTTCCCTGGTTCTGGTCTTTGTGGCTGGTAGGTGTCATTCTCATCGGCGGTGTCGGCTCCATCCACGGCACTATTTTCGGGTCCATATTCATGGTTGTTGTCATGGAGCTATTGCAGCTTGGCGTGATGCAGTTTGTGGATACCAGCTGGGGGGAAAGGCTGCTTATGGACTTTCTGTTTCTTAAAGAGGCCGCCTTCGGGCTCGCCATATGTGTATTTATGATATTTGAACCCAATGGTCTGGCCTATCGATGGTGGCAGATAAAAAACTATTTTAATTTTTGGCCTTTTTCGTATTAGATGCGAAGTAAATTGGTTAAATCGACAAAAATATATTTCTGAATAGGGATTGGCATTATTTATAACAACGATTCAACCAATAAACTGTTTAGTGTCCCTGCATAAATGAGGATTTTTGTTCAAGATCAAGACATGCGAAAAAAATAACCACCCCGTTGAAGTACCGGGACAAGCCGGAATATGTTTAATATTCCGAGGATTATTTTTTGAGCATAACGCAGAGATTGGGCGAAAAAACCATTTATGCATGGACACTATTCAACGAATTCTTAACAAGAAGGAGGTGGTGTTTAAACAAACATTTGATCGGAAAGGAACTCGATGGAACTTTTACTTTCTTAAAAAGGGGAAAGAAATTATGTTTGCGAAAAATACGTGGTCAAAAACTTTCGTGCACCTATTTATTGCGGTTTTGATTGTCGGATTTTCTTCCATGGCCGGTGCTGCAACGATTAAGGTGGGAGCGCTCAATGATATGACGGGAGCGACTTCAGATGTCGGAAAGGACTATGCTCTGGGCATTGCAGAAGCCATTCATTATGTCAATGATAATGGCGGGGTCAACGGCAAACAGATCAAGCTGTATCAGTTTGATTACGGCTATCGTGTGCCCGAAGCGCTTACCAAGTACAAGCTCTTCAAAAGGCTCAAATGCGTGGCAGTTTTGGGTTGGGGAACCGGTGATACCGAGGCGCTGTCTCCCACCATCACTAAGGATAAAATTCCATATGTGTCTGCCTCCTATTCAGCTCACCTGACGGATCCCAAAAAAACACCTTACAATCTTTTCTTTGCAACGGATTATTCAACCAACGCCAGAGCTGCCATCACGGCCTGGTTTGACAAGAAGTGGCCCAAACACAAGGATTACGGGAAAAGAAAGCCGCGTTTTGTCTGCTCCTATATGTTTGCTTCTCCGTACTGCAGTGCACCGATCAAGGCCATCAAAGATCAGGCTGAATTGCTCGGATTTGACATCGGTCCGGATCAGTCTGTTTCTTTGTTTGCCATTGATACCAAAAGCCAGATTCTGGCCATGAAGGATTTCAAACCGGATCTCGTCTGGCACGGAAACACTGTGATGTCGGTGGCAGCCACAGTACGTGATGCCTATGCCTTAGGTCTTGGAGCGGATCACATCGTTAATAATTGGGGATTTGATGAAAATCTTCCGAAATTGGCAGGCAAGGCAGCCGAAGGCGTTATGGGGGCGGCAGTGTGTGCATTTTTCGGTGAAAATGTGCCGATGATGGATAAAGTGGTGGAGTATGCCAAAAAATACAACCCGGGCATTCCGCTGGAGAAGCGTTCCGTCCATACGGTTCAAGGATGGGGCGCTGTGATGATTTTGTGGGAAGCTTTAAATCGTGCCGATAAAGCCGGAGATTTAAGCGGTGAAAGCATTTTGAAAAACGGTTTTGAAACCATGAAGGATTTTGACATCGGTCTGGGAGCGGCACCGGTTAACTTCACGGCAACGGATCATCGGGTGGCCGGAATTGTGCCCATCTATGAAGTCAAAGACGGCAAATTTCAAATCGTTGAAAAGGTCGATCTGAAAAACCGCTGGCCGGAAAAATGGGCCAACGAGTGGCTCGGATGGTAGGGAGGTTTCAAGGCTTTGTCTAATAAGGAAATGATCTTAAAGATCAACAATATCGAGGTCAAGTATCACGAGGTCATTCTGGTGATAAAAGGCGTCTCCATTGAGGTTCCAAAAGGTGCCATTGTGGCCCTTTTGGGTGCCAATGGGGCCGGCAAGAGTACGACCTTAAAGGCCATCTCAGGACTTTTACGGCATGAAGACGGTGAGGTGACCGATGGGTCCATTGAATTCATGGATCAGCGCATCGATAAAATGGGCGCTGAAAAGATTGCCAAAATGGGCATCGTTCAAGTCATCGAGGGCCGACGGGTTTTTGAACACCTCACCGTGGAACAGAACCTGAAGGTGGGGGCTCATATGAGAAAGTTCGGCAGATCCATCAACGACGGCCTGGAGATGGTCTACCATTATTTTCCGCGCCTTAAGGAAAAGCGCAATGAAATCGCCGGATTTATCAGCGGCGGGGAGCAGCAGATGACGGTGGTGGGACGTGCTCTGATGACCAGTCCCAAACTGATCCTTTTGGATGAGCCTTCCATGGGCCTGGCACCGCTTCTTATCCATGAAATCTTCAATATCATTACAAAGCTTAACCGGGAGGAGAAAATTTCGATCCTTTTGGTGGAACAGAATGCCAAACTTGCCCTTAATGTTGCCCCCCATGCCTATGTGATGGAGAATGGTCGCATTGTCATGGACGACACAGCCGAAAAGCTCCGAGAGAATCCGGATATCAAGGATTTCTACCTCGGTCTTACCGATGTTGGAGGCCGTAAGAGTTTTCGGGATGTAAAACACTATAAACGAAGAAAACGATGGCTTACCTAACCCTTTATATAGAATAAGGGAGGAAAAAAATGCATAAAAGATCAATTATACTTACGTGTTTAAGTATTTTCGTTGCCGCTGCCATGCTGGCAGGGTGTGCCGGAATGTCGGCAGCACCGGCACCCACACAGCAGAATTTTAAACCACCGGTGGTTACCCTCGACTCAATGGAAGTCGCCCATGCGTTTGGATATTGGTATTTTTCCAATAAAGTCGAACCCACCAAAGGAAAGCCGGATAATGTTGGCGCACCACTTGAACTGGCTTTTATCTTTAATGTCGAAAATCCGAACGGGTACCCGGTAAAGATGGAAAGCCTGAAGTTTACCATTGCTTTTGAAGAGTTTGATCTGAATACGGTCAGCTCTACGGATACCATGTGGATTCCTGCGGGAAAAACAAATCAGGTGAGAGTGAATGCTCATTTTGATGTAAGACAGTCTCTGCTGAGCCTTTTGGTCACCGGCGGCTTCAAGCTGAAAGAAAAAGGAACCAATGCTTGGGACCAGCTCGAAAAATGGTGGACGGAAATTCCGGAATATTCGGTTCCAATTCATGTCAAAGGTGGTTCTGCTATTTTTAAGGCAGACGGGTTGACAAAAGTAGCAACGTTTCAGGCGACATTTCCTTAATAGGACAGGTTCCAGGGTTCAGGGTTCGGGGATCGGTGTTAAGTAACGGGTAACAAGCACCCGTCGGCTGGTCCCCGACACCTGGCCCCTGAATAGAACAGGTTTCAGGGACGGGGGATCAGGGATCGGAGGAAAATGGCGGGTAACAAACGCCCGTCGACTGGTCCCCGACACCCGACCCTCGACCTTTGATAACCGAGGTTTTTATGGGACTCTACGATTTTACGTTTTATGATCTTATTGCTCGAAATGCCGTATGTTTTGGTGGCCAATCCGCATGGTTCGAGGTTGACGCCGACACGTCGCTGACATTTTCTCAAATTAAAGAGATGATCGATCGCCTTGCTTTGGGTTTACAAACAATTGGTATTAAAAAAGGCGACCGGATCGGCATTCTGGCAAAAAACAGCCTTGAATACTTTCTTCTTTACGGCGCTGCGGCTGCTCTGGGCGCGATCCTGTTGCCCGTCAACTGGCGGCTTTCGGCTGAAGAGATCAAATATAACTTAAGGGATTGTACCCCTGAAGCCCTCTTTGTAGATCCAGAGTTTCAAGACCTCGTCAAAGGGTTGAAGTCCGATCTTCCTTCAGTGAAATCATATTACACGTTCAAAGATAAAGGCGGCAGCTTTCTCGGGTTTGATGATTTGATGAACAACGCGGGACAATTTGAAGCAGACGATGTTTCCAATAATGATGGTTTTGTAATCATTCATACGGCTGCTGTCGAAGGAAGACCCAGAGGCGCCTTGTTGAGCCACGGCAATCTTTTATGCGCCGGTCTGCACTTGAATTATTGTTTTCATTTAACTGAAAACGATGTTCATTTGAATTTTCTGCCCTTGTTCCATGTAGGCGGACTGTTTATGGTCATCAGCAGTTATATGGCCGGAGCTCTGAACGTGAACATGAGCAAATTTGATGCAGAAAAAGCGGTTGAGCTCATTGAAACGGAAAAAGTGACTCTCTTTTTTGATTTTTCACCGATCCTTGCATCCATTCTTGATCAACATGAAAAAACAGGTCGGGACATTAAATGTCTCAGGGCCGTCATGGGATTGGATACGCCGGAAACCATCGAGACGTATCAACGCGTCATCGGCGGTACGTTTTATTCCATATACGGGCAAACAGAAACCACAGGTCTGGCAACCATGGGACCATACAATGACCGGCCGGGTTCTGCCGGAAAAATGGTTCCTCTTGGGGAAATTCGACTGGTGGATGATTATGACCGGCAGGTTCCGATCGGACAGGTGGGTGAAATCGTCATGAAAGGCCCTTTGGTTTTTAAAGGCTACTGGAATTTATCCGAAGATACGAGCTACACATTTCGTGAAGGGTGGCATCATACCGGAGATCTGGGTCGTTTTGACGACGACGGATTTCTCTGGTACGCCGGCCGAAAGGCCGAAAAGGAGCTTATCAAACCCGGCGGCGAAAATGTCTATCCTGCTGAAGTGGAGAAAGTTATTCTTCAGCATCCGGCTGTGGAAAAGGTCGTTGTTTTCGGCGTTCCGGATCCCAAATGGAAAGAGGGGATAAAAGCGGTTTGCCGATTGAAATCCGATGAAAAATTAGATGCCCAGGAATTGATTCAGTTTGTGGGCGAGCGTATCGCCAGATACAAAAAACCTCAGTATGTTGAATTCATATCCGATTTTCCTTCCCTTGAAGACGGGTTGCCGGACAGGGCGAAAATCAAAGAACTATATAGCGGCACATAAAAAATGGTTACCCTGATTGAGCGTAAACAAACCCGAGAACGATCATAATATCTCTATCAACAGTGAGATATGAATTCTTCTATTTACCTCGATTTTCACTCAATTAGTCTATTTGATATTTCTTTCGCTTGCGCCACAAGGTCGCCGGATCGATACCCAGAACCCGAGCCGCTTCTTCAATTGATGAGGTGTGCAATAATACTTCCTTGATATGGGTTTTTTCAGCTTCTGCGATGCTTTGCATTTTCCGGGTACTGGGAGTTTCAGGCTCATAATTTTTGATGTGAGGCGGGAGATCTTCCATTGTCAGTTGGTCATTTTGCGATAGAATGGTCCCTCGTTCAATTACATTGATCAGTTCACGGATATTTCCGGGCCAGGGATAAGACTGAAAAGATGTTAATACCTGTTCAGAGATCCCCTTCATGTGCTTATTGTTCACCTTGGCAAAATGGATAAGATAATGCTCCGCAACAAGCGAAATGTCCTCGGGTCGTTCTCTGAGGGGCGGTAAGAATAATTCAATTACGTTGAGTCTGAAAAAAAGATCTTGACGAAATATGTTTTCTTGGACCAACTCCTCCAAATCTCTATTTGTAGCTGCGATAATACGGGCATCCACCCGGATCATTTGAGTATCACCCAATCTTTCGAACTCCTTGTGCTGTAAAAAATGTAATAATTTTGCCTGAATTGCCGCTGACATTTCCGACACCTCATCCAAAAACACGGTTCCACCCTCCGCCAATTCCAACTTTCCCTTTTTGTTACGCACGGCACCGGTAAAAGCGCCTTTGACATGACCGAAAAGGTTGCTCTCCAGCAGGTTTTCATGAAGCGCTGTACAATCCACGCTGACAAAAGGTGCTGAGTTTCTTGGGCTCCAGGTATGAATCAGGCCTGCCAGAACCCCTTTACCGGTTCCGCTTTCACCACTAATCAGGATACCGGCATCTGTATCCGCTACTTTCCTGGCCATTTTGAGTATGTTGCGAACATTCCGGTTGCGGGTAATAAAATCTTCCTCTCTGACGATCCCCTTGAGTTGGTCTTTCAGGGTTTCGACTTCCGACTCCAAACAATGAACCTTGGCGATCATTTGCATATGGTGAGTAATCTGTTCGGGTGTGAATGGTTTGGGGAGATAGTCAAAGGCCCCCATCTTGATCGCCCGGACAGCGGTATCGATAGTGGCATATGCAGTGATAATGACCACATACGCTTTTATTTCTGAACGGACGATTTCGTCAAGCACCTTAAGACCGTCTATGTCCGGAAGCTTTAAATCCAGCAGTACAATCTCCGGCTTTTCCTGCTTGAAAAGTTCCAGTCCTTTTTTGCCGGTCTCTGCCAGTAAGATTTTCATCCCCGTATCTTCCAGATGAATCTGAAGTGTCGTCAAAATGTTTTGATCGTCATCTATCAGGAGTATTTTTTTCATCTGATTACGTCACCATTAAAAGGTATCCAGAATTTAAACGTAGTTCCTTTTCCCACCTGGCTTTCTACGGTGATATCGCCGCCATGTTGCTCAATAATCTCCTTTACGATAGCCAGTCCCAATCCGATAGCACCGCTTTTTTCCCTTTCAGAAAACTGAGTAAACCGGTCAAATATTTTTGGCAAGTATTTTTCTTCAATGCCGCTCCCGCTGTCAATACACTGGAAATAAAACCTTCTTCCATGTTTGTTTACTTTCAGGGTAACCCTTCCACCCTGATCCGTATATCGGATTGCGTTTCCTATAAGGTTTGTGATGACCCAGGGAAATCGAAGAGAATCAATGGCAATGGGAGGAAGTTCTGATTCGATGTCTATTTTTAGATGAATTTTTCTTTCCTCAGCCTGATTTTTGAGCGGTCTGAAACATTCATGAATGACTTTTTTTATGTCCAACAGTTCTTTCCTGCGAGGTCTGAGCCGGCCTTCAAGTTTTGCAATGTCAACAAGTTCATTGATCAATGTCGACAACCTGAAACAGTCTTCTCTGGCTGTTTTCAATAATGTCAGCTTTTTTTCTTCTGACAAACTGGTTGCTTTTTCACTAAGGACCCCTACACTCATCGAAAGAGACGTCATAGGCGTTTTAAGCTGGTGAGAAAGGTCAGCAACAAACAGCGCTTTAGCTTCTTCGGCCTGGCGAACCTTTAACTTTTGGGCCGTAAGTTCATCTGCGCTGAGTTGATCGTAGATCTCAAGTCTCTCAAACAGCCTGTTAAATTCTGATATTAAAAATCCGATCTCATCATGTGATGTAACCGACAGTTGAGGATACTCTCCCCCGCCTTCCTGGATCTCTGCAATGCTCCTCGCTAAACTTATCAGGGGTCGCGAAACTTTTGACGAAAGGATATAACTGAAAATAATGGAAAAAAGAATTGCGGCAAAAAGCAGCCCCGCAGAATATCGCAATCCTTTTTTTGCTATTTGTCTGGTTTGCTCTTCTGCTGCCTCCATTGCTTTTTCATTGATCAAAACCAGATGATTAAGATCTGAAATTAGAGAAGCGGTTAAGGAAAGATATTCATAGTGTCGTTCAGTATATCCGATGGAATGTTGACTGGTATTTAACAAATCGTTTGATAAAGGACCATATTTTTTATACTGTTCAAAAAGATTGTCGATGATCTGCTTTTCGCCGGGTTCAGTGATGTTATCTTTGCAAATCCTGAGCAAATATGAAATATCCTGGTTCAACGGGGGGATGTGTTGGACGGTTGCTCTATCCTGAAAGAAAGTTGTCAGAATTTTGTTCCGATTCACCTCCAGAAGCTGCCTGATTTGCTGTGCTACCTGGATGCTTTTGTAATTTTTTGATAAAATGAGTTCCGCACTACTTCCGAGGGAACTCAAATGCACGTAGTTCAGGTATATGACAAAAAGCAGCAACAGGGCCGGGATAAGAATGATAATGAAAAACTTTGTTTTTATGGAAAATTTAATATTCATCATAGATATTTAAACTATTTCACATCTGCAAACCTCCCATTTGGTAATTGACTGTAAAGTTATACAAAGAAGAAATCAACACCAATTATTTTTTCATCATCTTTGATATCCTTAATGCAACATCCTTTCTAAAAAATTACACGCACACCTCCAAGGTCCTGTATGGAAAATGTATGCTTTTCTTCGGGAGCACCGATGAAAATATTGTTAATCGGCACCCCGAATTCTTTGGAAACAGCAGCAATGGTCTCTGGGCCGAATTTTTCCTTACGCACAATTAGCTGCACCTGTAACGTGGGGAAAATTTCCTCGAGAACCCTTATGCTTTCTTTTAAGGAACTTTCTTCATTTTGTTCCGGGTGGTTATAAAGATGTAAAACCAATACGGATCGGCTCGATTCGTTGTTTACGATATAATTAAATGCTGTGTTCAATCTGTTGAGGTTCCCACCTCGAGTAAATAGAATCACCTGTTGTTTGGTTATGGACGTAATTCGATCTATAACCGTTGTTCTCCAAAGCAAAACCTGGGTCATAAGCTTGTTCAACATCTGTAAAATGGCTTTCAGGAGAGGGATACGCAGATACATGAGCACAACCAGCAATACCGTGGGAACAAAATACTGCATGAAATATAAAAAATTTTTATAATCAATAACAATATTTCCCAGCATTCCCAGACTGGTGGCGGTTATGGCGACGAGAATCGTTATCCAGCCTGCACGGTAGGTTCTTTTAAGCTCCTTGCGTCTTATTTTTAAAAGTATATTTCCGATACCAAACAGGGTCATGACCCCGAGAAAGGAGATCGTGTATACGCCTGCCAGAGAGAGCAGGCTTCCTCCGGTCACCAGCAAAATTGAAGAACAGAGGAGGAAAAAGCTAATAATAATGCGATGAGAGGTTCCCCTGCGGTTCTTCTTTAATAAGAACTGCGGCAGGCACTGATCAAGAGCCATCCGCTGAACGAGGCCGGTCACACCTACAAAACTTGTTAAAACCGCCCCTGATAGCACGGCGGCGGCATCCAGAACGACGACTATCTTGAATGTGTTGCCCCCCATGAGATGGGCCATTTGCGAAAGAAGATAGTCCTTGTGAAAGACGATTTGATCCAGAGGCAAAAGGTTTAGTGATAGAACGGAAATCAGGGGGTTGAATATGGCCACGGCAATCAACATGTTACGCAGGGTTTTTCGAAAGACGCCGACGTCCTGCTCTTCCACAAAATTGGCCGAACTTTCAAATCCGCTGATGCCGAGCAAGGCCGCAGAAAAACCCAAACAGACCGCAACAAGAAGATCTCCACCGACCGGCAATGTGCCGAGATTGCTTTTGAAAATGTGAAAATCAGCAGGCATACTGACAAAGCCAAAAACGCAGAAAACGGTCAATGTGGACATGTGAAGAATAAAGATCGTCAGGGCGACCACCGCGGATTCCGTTATCCCTACTATGGCCAGAGTGGCAAAAATGCCAAGAACTAAAATGGTCCCTTCAAGCACACCAAACCTTGGATATACGGTATGCAGGTACTCAACAGCGGTTTTGGCTGAGATGACTGCTGTGGCAATATAGGAAAGGATGGTCATGCAGGCTGACATGGCAGCGGCAAATTTGGAAGTGCTGTTTAGCAGACAGTTATAGGTTCCGCCGTTCAAGGGGAGGGCTTCTACAACTTCAGTATAAACCTTCTTGTACAGGTAGAGAAGAAAAACGACCAACAGTAGCACCACCGGAGCCAGAACACCTGCAAAAACTGCAGCAATGGCTGAAACATAGAGACAGGAAGAGCTGATATCATTTCCGCAGATTCCGGTAGCAAGCCATTGATTGAGCCGTTTTTTTGGAGAAGATCCCAAGAATAATTCATTGGGAGTCGGGGCCGGAGTTGTTTTATTTTTTAATGAGTGTTCCATTACTTTTTTAAGTATTTTTTATTTTTTTAAGAAAGTTCTTTTCATTAAATCGTTCTATTGAAAGTTTGAAATATGCCCGTTTCAACGATTATTCTTCTTTTTCACGAAATAAATCAAGTGCATTGTTCGGCCCGAGGAGGATCAGGGTGTCTCCATTCTTCAAAACACACCTTCCTGTCGGAATCATATTTAGCTGGTCCGGAAGAATATTTTTGACGGCCAAAACCTGAATGCCGTACTGATTGATGAGGTCAAGATCTTTCAGTTCTTTGCCGATAAAAGATTTTGGAACGACCCGTTCGATCATGGAATATCCCTCAAGAAAGGGTAAATAATCCAAAACGCTCGGGTTGTGAAGCCGTTCGGCTAAAGAGATGGCCAAGTCTTTTTCAGGAAACAAAACTTCCAGAGCCCCTACTTTATGAAGAATGCGACCGTGTGAATCTGTAATCGCCTTTGCAAGCACACGCTTAACGCCGATATCATTGAGATTGAGGGTCGCAAGAATCGAAGCGCTGAGATCCGAACCGATGCAGACCACTGCGGCGTCCATTTCTTTGATCGAAAGGGATTCTATGGCCTTTCGATCGGTAGCATCTGCGATGACCGCCTGACTCACGCTGTCTTTGATTTCCTGAACCCGCTGCTTATTTTTGTCAATGGCCAACACGTCATGACCTTTTTCATAAAGATGTGTTGCCAGGTAATAACCAAACGTCCCAAGTCCTATGATTGCGAATTGTTTCATATCCTACCTCATCCCACCATGACGGTTTCTTCCGCATAATAATACCGGGATATTGTATCGCGGCTAACGGCTACACCAACCACCAGCGGCCCCAAACGCCCCACAAACATGACACAGGAAAGAATTATTTTCCCCGATACTGAGAGTCCTGCCGTGATTCCTGTGGAAAGTCCCACCGTACCGAAAGCACTGACTACCTCGAAAAACAATTCAAGAAATTTTCCCCGACTTTGTGGATGTGCTATTTCTCCAAGCTCTGTCATCAACAGGAGCATGATGCCGGTACATATCACTATCGCACTGAGCATGGTAACGCTGACAGCTTTTCCGACACTCACGTCCGAAATGGTCCGCTTAAATAACCGGGGGCGTTCATGTCCGCGAAAACGAGAAAAACCAAGCACCACCAGCGTCGCAAGACTGGTGGTCTTAATACCGCCGCCGCACGAACCCGGAGAGGCGCCGATAAACATGAGTAAAAGAATAAAAAAAAGAGTTTCGTTGGCCATATTTCCGATGGATAATGTATTAAAACCGGCTGTTCTGGCCGTGACCGACTGAAAAAAAGCCGACAGGAAACGGCCCGGCATCGAGAGTGGTGCCAGGGTGTTATGCCATTCCATGGCAGTAATCAAGAGCATACCGAAAATGAGCAAGATGCCTGTTGTTGACAGTACGATCTTTGAATGAAGACTGAGACGAGACAGGGTTCGGTGCTTGATGAAAAACTTTTGTTTAAGCTCGGACAATACCAAAAAGCCGATACCTCCTGATATAATTAAAAAACAGACTATCAAGTTCACCCCCCAGTTTTCCCGATATCCGACAAGGCTGTTCGAAAAGATAGAAAAACCGGCATTGCAAAAGGCACTGATTGAATGAAATACCGATAAGAACAACGCCTGCTTCAAGTTATTCCCCGGAAGAAAACAGAAAAACATCAGGATCATCCCCAGCCCTTCGATGACACAGGTAAACAATACAACATCTTTAAGTATGGAAAAAATATGTCGATCTCTGGAGTGGGTAAACGTATCCTGCACCACGATTTGCCCGGCAAGATCGGGTCTTCGGCCGGTAAGCATGAGGAAAAGTGTCGACATGGTCATGATGCCGAGACCTCCGATTTGGATCAGGATCAGAAGGATGGATTGCCCGAGCGGACTAAAAGCACTTCCCGTATCAACAACCGTAAGACCGGTGACGCAGACCGCAGAGGTTGAGGTAAACAATGCATTCACAAATCCAAGATGCTTCCCCGAAGAGGCGGCTGGGAGCATCAGCAGAATCGTTCCTATGGAAATTATAAGTGCAAACCCAATAATGGCGGTACGGGCGGGAGACCGGGCTATGGACTTTGAAATTCTCATGGATGTATTCTTATTATATAATTGTTGTTACTTGATCCCATAAAATGTTTACTTTTTTCTCGAAAATCAGACTCTAATGAAAATATTTGTGACAAATCAATAA
>JASFGF010000003.1:0-24130 GCA_050123915.1 Desulfobacterales bacterium
TTGTGAAGCGGTGTATGTATTTTATTTAAATATTCCACAAACGACACGATGCCGCCCTTATAAAAAAACTCATCTTTTTTATCTGAACGTTCATCTTCTATGGTTAATTTGACCCCTTTATTTAGAAAAGCGAGTTCTCTTAACCTTCGAATCAGAATTTCATAATTAAAGTCGTCTGTTTCTAAAATTTCGGTATCAGGCACAAAATGTATTTTTGTACCTCTTTTTTTTGTTTTACCGATAACACTCAGTTCTCTGATTTTTTTACCTTTTTCATAAGTCTGATGGTAAATTTTGTTCTCGGAATAAATTTCGACTTCCATGAATTTTGACAGCGCATTTACCACTGAAACACCCACACCATGAAGTCCACCAGAAACCTTATACGAGTGATTATCAAATTTTCCGCCTGAATGAAGTTTTGTCATAACAACTTCAACAGCCGGCATATTTTCTGATTTTTGGATACCAACAGGTATTCCCCTTCCATTATCTTCAACACTGACACTGTTATCCGTATGAATGATAACCTTTATCAGGTCACAATAACCTGCCATGGCTTCATCAATACTGTTATCCACAACTTCGTAGACCAGATGATGAAGTCCCTCAATACTAACGTTCCCGATATACATAGACGGTCTTTTTCTAACCGCTTCAAGCCCTTCGAGAACTTTTATTTGATCGGCACTATATACGTTTTCTTCTGTTTTCATATTCTCATCGGCATAATGACACTTAAATATGTATCATCATTTTCCCCTTCGATTAAACACGGCTTTTCCTTGTCGAGTATATTAACAACCACTTTTTCAGTATCAATTACGCTTAATATTTCTATAATGTATCTGGGATTAAATGCAACTTCAATGGGCTCTCCTTTATAGTCGATAGCCATATCTTCTTTTGATTCACCCAGGTCCGGATTTGTTGTAGTAATAGAAATATTGTTATCTTTAAAATTAAAAATAACGCCTTTGTAATCTTCAGAAGATAAAATAGACATTCTTTTTAACATCATTAAAAACTGTTTTTTATCCAAATGGATCGCATGGGAAGATCCTCTTTGTATGATATCACCATATTCAGGAAAATTTCCTTCAAGAAGTCTTATAATGACGGTCTCATAATCTTTTTTAATAATAAAATTATTATTTTTAACACCGATCTGAACGGTTCCTGAAGGATCTAAAAATTTTATAACTTCATTCATTCCTTTTTTAGGGATAATTATACTGAGATCCTTGGGCAGTTTTGAGTCTTTTTCATAAACACAATCTACTTTTGAAAGCCGGTTGCCGTCCGTTGAAACCATTCTCACAACGCTTTCATCCTCTTGATGAATAATTTCAAAATATATTCCAGTGATATGGGTCCTTTTCTCATCAGGAGCACCGGTAATAATGACTGTTTTTTCAATCATTTTTCTAAAAACGTCAGAATCGATGGTAAAAAAATCGATATCTTCTATTATTGGCGTTTCTGGAAAATCATCTGGATTTAATCCGACAATATTATACTCTACATTATTATTTCCTATTTTAATCCAATGGTTGTCAGATTCACTAATTTGTATCTCTTCATTTGGGAATTCTCTAACGATTTCATAGAATTTTCTTGAATTTATCGTTAATGTTCCCTTGTTTTCTATGCTTGCCGGATATAAGCCTTCGAAACCTGTTTCAAGGTCTGTTACAACCAGTGTGATCCCTTTACCTGTTGTCTTTATCAGTATATTTGACGTAATTGCCAGGTTGCTTTTTCGTCCGGTTATTCCTTGTACTTTAGAAAGTACATCAAGGATATCGCTTTTATTAATTTTAAATTTCATCATCTATTCCTTATTTTTATATAAATATATAATAATAATTAAATATTGTTCATAACGATAATAATTTTATAACAAACTTAAATAACAGAAAAAAAATGTAATAAAATTGTTTATAAAAAGTTTAAAGAATAATAGATTATGAAAAATGTAAAATATATTGTTAATAAGTAGTTATTTATTGAAAGAATCTCAATATAAAAAGCGGTTGTTATAATGCGTGTTTTAAAAACCATGTAAAACGTTTATAAATACTATATATAGTGCTTATTTTTATTTGATATAAGTATATATACCGTTTATAAGAATGTTACAAGTGTTTTTACGGTGTATTTACCAATATATGAATAACAAAGAGAGAATTATGAAATTTATCGCTGATTTTCATGTTCATTCCCGTTTTTCCAGAGCAACGGCGAAGAATTTGGATTTTGAAAACTTATATATCTCAGCTCAACTTAAAGGATTATCGGTTATTGGAACCGGTGATTTTACTCATCCGGGATGGTTTGCTGAAATAAAGGAAAAGCTCATACCGGCTGAACCCGGAATGTTTAAATTAAAAGATGAAATTTCGAGGGTATGCGATCAAGAAGTTCCAAAGTCATGCCGTAGAAAAGTGCGCTTTATGTTGGTTTCGGAAATAAGTAACATATATAAAAAAAACAATAAAACCCGTAAAAATCATAACCTTGTTTTTTTATCCGATTTGAATCAGGCTGAGAACTTTAATTCAAAATTAGATAAGATTGGAAATATAAAATCCGATGGAAGGCCGATACTTGGTCTTGATGCCAGAGATCTTTTAGAAATACTTCTCGAGACATCTGATCAGGCGTTTCTTATCCCGGCCCACATCTGGACACCATGGTTTTCACTATTTGGTTCAAAATCAGGTTTTGATTCTATGGATGAATGTTTTGAGGATCTAACCCCTTTTATATTTGCAATTGAGACAGGTCTTTCATCAGATCCGGCGATGAACTGGCGGGTATCTGCATTGGACGGCCTTACACTGGTGTCGAATTCTGATGCACATTCACCATTAAAATTGGGAAGGGAGGCAAATCTATTTGACACAGACATGTCCTATTCAGCCATAAAGTCTGCAATCAAAAGTGGTGATCCTGAAAGGTTTTTAGGCACATTAGAGTTTTTTCCGGAAGAAGGGAAATATCATCTTGATGGACATAGAAATTGTGATGTTCGATTTTGGCCTCAAAAAACAAGGAAACAGGGCGGAATATGCCCGGTTTGTGAAAAACCGCTGACCCTGGGTGTTTTGTATCGGGTAGAGGAGCTTGCAGATCGACCGGAAGGTGTGAGACCGAAAAAATATCATCCTTACTACAATATCGTTCCCCTTGTGGAAATTTTGTCGGAAGTTTTAAAGGTAGGACCGAACTCAAAAAAAGTGATGGGAAATTACAGAGATTTACTTGAAAAACTGGGATCTGAATTTGACATTTTAACGACGCTAAAAAGGGAGGTTATTGATGCTGCTGGACTGCCCTTGTTGGGTGAAGCGATCACAAGGGTGCGCCAAAACAACATCGTTCTTTTACCAGGATATGATGGAGAATTTGGCAAAATAAAAATTTTTAGAAAAGATGAACGAAAGAAACTTCAGGGGCAAAAATCTCTTTTTATAACCAATTCTACTGATTCATCATCCAAAAAGAGAAAAAAGCGTCACCGACAGCCAGAACCCTGTAGGTCTTCTATTATGATGATAAAAGATACGTCGGATAAAATCACGGAAAAGAAATTTGAACCCATTGAATTAAATAGAGAACAACGTCGGGCGGTAGAACACGATGGTAGGGCATTAATCATTATTGCCGGACCCGGAACCGGAAAAACCCGGACCCTGACCCAAAAAATCGCATATCTTATCCAAAAAAAGAAGGTTCCACCAGAGAACATCCTTGCAGTAACCTTTACGAACAAATCTTCTCAGGAAATGCGCCAACGACTTGAAACCATATTCGAAAAATCGAAAATTCAACCCTTCATCGGGACGTTTCACAGTCTTTGTTTTTATCTTTTGAATAATTATGAAAAAAAATATTATACGATCATTGATGAAAAAGACCGGGATTTGTTGCTTTTAGATGCCATCAAACGTGTTGAAGGAGCAGGCATTCAAGTAAAGACAACACCCAAAAAATTATTAGAATGGATTATATCCGCCAAACAAAACATACTCGATCCCGAAGAGGTGTTGGATAAATTGCTTTTTACAAAAAACAATTTTTTTCAGGCCGTATATCAATCGTATCAAAACCTGTTGAATATACAACGGTTTTACGACTATGAAGATTTGATTTTTAAAACCGTCCGGATACTTGAGACCAAAGATCACGTTGCCGTTTCTTGTCGCACCCGGTTTCAAAATATTTTTGTGGATGAATATCAAGACTTAAATCATGGCCAATACAGGATTATCAAGTCCCTTGCCCCACCTGGTGTTGATAGAAATATTTGTGTGGTCGGTGATCCGAACCAGTCGATCTATGGCTTTAGGGGATCAAGTGTTAAATATTTTAAACGGTTTATCAAAGACTATCCGGATGCCAACGTTATAAGACTGGCGAAAAATTACAGATCAACCCAGACCATTCTTGATGGTTCTTTTCAGGTGATTAAAACTCAAAACCAAGATCCATTCAAAGAGCGCATTTATTCAGAAGTTGACGGCCCGAAAACAATTTGTGTTTTTGAAACAGAATCTGAAAACGCAGAGGCTGTGGCCATTGGAAAAACCATTGAAAAATTAATCGGAGGAATCGGTTTTCACTCCATTGATTTTGGTTTTATGGATGGTCAGCAACACGACAAAAACGTAAGTTTTTCAGATTTTGCCGTGTTATACCGCACCTCAGAGCAAAACAAGGTTTTATCAGAGGTGTTCGATAATGCAGGAATTCCATATCAAATCGTTAGCCGAGAGAACGTATTTAACACGAAATATATCATCGAATTGATATCAATATTAAAAGTCATCGAAGGGATGGGTGGTTATGCAGATTTTGAGAGAAGTTTAAAAATTTTGTCGCCAACCATTAACAACAAAGGTCTTCAAATCTTTAAAAATTGGGGTTATGAAAATCGCTTTTCACTAGAATCAGCACTGATAAATGCACGCAGATTTCCCATCAAGAACATAGGAAAAACGAACCAAATAAAACTTGGCGATATTTTAAACGAAATTTTCGAAATAAGACAAAAGACAAAGAAAATGTCCGTGGAACAAAAACTTTTATTTTTATTGGAATACACCAAAATTTCAGCATCCAGTGATTGGAGTCAAAAAACAAATAGTACCCTAAAACACATTATCGATGTTTGTAAGAGTTTTGATTCTGGTACCACCAACTTTTTTAAAACAGCTGCCCTGGAAACAGACACCGACATATACAACCCTCAATCCGAAAGTGTTGCATTAATGACCATACATGCAGCCAAAGGGCTTGAATTCCCCGTCGTTTTTGTTGCCGGATGCGAAAATGGACTGTTGCCGTTTCGGTCATTGGATGGTGATGTGTCTGATATTGAAGAGGAAAGGCGGCTTTTTTATGTCGCCATGACACGGGCCAAGAAACGGCTCTATATCACCTTTGCAAAGAAAAGAAAAAGATTCGGCAAAATCGAGAAACGAACACTATCATCATTTGTCCGGCAAATTGAAAAAGACATATTAACGCATGAAGCCGCAAATCCGGGAAAAAGAACCAAAACGGGCCCACTACAGTTAAAATTATTCTGAGAGTTGAAAAATTAAATTAAAACACAAAAGTTATTCGGGTTAGCGTGGTGAGCAATATCCACCGGGAATTCCTTTGGGAGAGAGAACTATTTGCCACAACTGGTTAACTCTTGAACGAAAGGTGCCGGCGGAGGCCAAAAGATAATATTTCCACATACGGTAGAAACGCTCATCATATTTATCTTTGAGATCATTCCAACTGTTGTGAAAATTTTGAAACCAGTGTATTAGTGTTCTATCGTAATCCGGCCCGAAATTGTGCCAATCTTCTAGAACGAATATATTTTCAATAGCGTCGTTAATTTGTTTTGCTGAAGGTAAAACGGAATTTGGAAAGATATACCGCCTGATCCAGGGATCAACTTTTTTTACAGAAACATTACTACCGATGGTTTGCAGAACAAATATGCCGTTTTCTTTAAGGCACCGGCGGGCCACCCGCATAAATGTTTTATGGTTTTTATAACCCACATGTTCGATCATACCGATAGAAACAATACGATCAAAAATGCCTTTCAGACTTCGGTAGTCCTCAAGGCGGATTTCGACAGGAAGTCCATGACAGAATTTTTTAGCAAAGTGTGCCTGCTTTTCTGAAACAGTAATACCGACCACCTCAGCTTGATAATTTTCGGCAATATATTTGGCGGTTCCTCCCCAACCACACCCGATGTCAAGAACACGCATTCCCGGCTTTAAGAACAATTTCCGGCATACCAGATCCAGCTTCTTTTCTTGAGCTTCATCGAGACAAGACGCATCTTTCCAGTAACCGCAACTGTAGATTCGAAAACTGTCGAGCATGCGCTGATAAAGATCATTACCGATGTCATAGTGATGCTGGCAGTCTATAAAACATGAAGATGGTTTTTGGAGGTTGAACAGCTTGGCTTTTATTAGAGAAAAAAACTCGATCCAGGGATTGATTTTGGTGTCAAGATTCGCTTTAAAAATTCTGCAAATAAATTCGTCAAGTTTTTCACAGTCCCACCATCCGTCCATATAGGCTTCGCCAAGGCCCACCGAACCTTCAGCCAAGACTCGTTGATATAGCTTTTCATTATAAACTTGTATATCCCATGAACGGTCGCCGTTAATTTGAACATCGGCTAACGATAGGAGGTGTTCAATCTTTTTGACAAACTTCGCGCTGCCCATGACCACATCCTTTTTATAAAGTAAATAAAATTAGAATGGGTATCCGGGAGAAAAGATTCTATCAGATTAAAAGAATATTCCAGACACTCATGTTTGTCAAGCCGTAAGGGAATCCAATCCAGGGGAAACCCATTTAAGTTCCAATACAGTAAGAAATATCCGCGACGCGAAAGTTTTTCTTTATAGGATTTCTCCCATATCAGATCTTTGATTTACTGACAGCTCCAATTCCCGCCAGGGAAAAATTTGCAATGTGGTCGCCCAGGCGTTTGATTAAATTCGGAGAGAGGGGCTGACCCAACAGGTATTCCAGGTCATCGCGATTGATGGTTAAAAGGGCACGACACTGGCTGATAATACTCAGTTCACAAAACAGGACTGTTTCATCGGCCGTTTCGACATCCAACATTTTTCGAATGATTTCAATTAGTTTTTGTCGACGAGGCTTAATCATATCGTGCCAGGAGTCCTGGATCAACCCGGTAGGATTGGCCAGTTCCATCAAGTAAAGGCGTGTAAAATACCCTTGAAGACCTTTTTCCATAAAATTCTGTATAAGGGAATGAATGTGATTCCTCAACTGGTCGTCCGGAGACGTATGCATCGGCACGGACGATTTTGGCATTGGATATTCATTGAAAGCATATAGCCAGGCTTCGGCGTAAAGGGTGGCCTTATCGCCGAAATAATAATTGACAGCCGCCACGTTGGCACCGGCTCGGCGACATATTTCAGCCACCCTGGCGTTTCGATAGCCTTTTTCAGCGAAGACTTCACAGGCTGCGTTCAGCAGTCGGTGACGGGTTTCCTTGCCGTCTTCTCTTTGGGCCATGGTATATCCTCCTTTAACTTTCTT
This sequence comes from Desulfobacterales bacterium, assembly GCA_050123915.1. Lineage (GTDB taxonomy): Bacteria > Desulfobacterota > Desulfobacteria > Desulfobacterales > UBA11574 > UBA11574. Next base: position 7,612 of record JASFGF010000003.1, read on the forward strand.
GTAAGTGCTGGAGCCGGAATAAGTTAAATAGAAATTTGAAGTTTTTACTTGAATTAACCGATAAATTGTTTTAATGTCCTATTTTAAATACAAATTTAAAATAAACGTTTGATGTTGTCAAATGGTTTTATTATCAACAACAATAAAACCATTATTCACCCTGATTTGTTTGGAGGACCCAAAATGATGCGAACGAGGTTCAGCTTCAATTATGTTCGAGCGAAAACTGCTGCGAGGGGAGTTTTTAAAACAGACGCTTTGGGGCGTTTTAACGGTGTTGTTGTTCTTTTCTTGGGTCTGCCCCTGGTGTTGGCGTTGTCCTGCGGCGTGAACGCCGCGCCCGCTGGCCCGGGCGCCGGACCGCCGCCGCTGGTGATGGTAGCCACGGTTATCGAGCAGGATGTCAATCCGCCGACGGAATATGTGGGCCACGTGGAGGCCATTCAGCGTGTTGACTTGCGGGCCAGGGTCGAAGGGTTTTTGGAACAGGTCAATTTCAAAGAGGGAAGCGATGTCCACGCCGGCGATCTTCTCTATGTTATCGAACCGGCACCCTATCAGTCCAAAGTTGATGCGGCCAAGGCCTCGCTGGCCCAGGCTGAAGCGATACTAACCAAAGCCCGCCAGTATCTCCATCGGGCCCAAACCGTTCGTTCCGGCGGGATATCCGCAACGGATCTGGACAATGCCGTGGCCGAAGAACTCCGTGCAAAAGCCCAGTTTGAGCAGGCCAAGGCCGATCTTCAACTCTCGCAAATCAATTTGGGTTACACTTCTATTAGGGCGCCCATCAGCGGTCGCATCGGGCGGACCGCTTTTACCCAAGGAAATTTGGTTGGGCCGGATTCAGGAGCTATGGCTCGAATTGTTCAGTTAGATCCGATCCGTGTGGTCTATTCTATTAGCGAAAACGATCTCGATGCCATTAACACAGCCTTGAAAGATGCTGATAGAAGTAAAGATCGCGCCATATTGCTGCCGCGAATTAAACTGGCCGACGGTCAACTTTTCAAAACAGTGGGGCGAATGGACTTTGTGGACAATACCGTGGATGTTTCCACTGGAACCATCACCGTTCGTGCCTTGTTTAGTAATACGGATGGTACTTTGATTCCAGGTCAGTACGTTACCGTTCTCGTTGCTCAAAAGGAGCCTAATTTAATGCCGGTTGTGCCCCAGGCGTCGGTATTGGAAGACCACGAAGGACACTATGTTCTACTGGTGGACGACCAGAACCGGGTTGCCGTTCGTCGGGTTAAAACCGGACCTGTGGCCGGCGTCAACTGGGCTGTAGAATCGGGTCTGGCTGTAAATGAAAGGGTCATCGTCGAGGGTGTTCAGAAAGTTAAGCCCGGTCAGGTCGTGAAAACCTCCGGTACCGATGGACACAAGGGGAGGTAACGCATGTTTTCACAGATTTTCATCGAGCGTCCGCGGTTGGCTGTGGTGGTATCCATCGTCCTCACCCTCGCCGGGCTGATTGCCCTGTTCAACATTCCTGTTTCCCAATATCCTCAGATTACCCCGCCGGAGATTCGGGTCACCACGACCTACCCGGGGGCCAATGCCCAGGTGGTTGCTGATAATGTGGCGGCACCCATCGAAAAAGAGGTCAACGGTGTGGAAAATATGCTTTACATGGCTTCCTCTTGCTCCAATGACGGAAGATACACATTGTCCGTCACTTTTGAGGTGGGCACCGATCCGGACATCGATCAGGTGAACCTTCAGAACCGCATACAACTGGCCACCTCAAAACTACCCCAGGCAGTGGTCGATCAGGGCATAGATGTACGCAGACGGTCCACCGACATATTGGGCGCTGTGGAATTTTTTTCCCCCCAAAATACCCGAAACAAACTTTTTTTAAGCAACTACGTCAGCAGAAATATAAAAGATGCCCTGGTGCGTATTAACGGGGTGAGTGATGTCTTTATTTTTGGTGAGTTCGAATACAGCATGCGCATCTGGATGAATCCTGAGAAGCTTACCGCCCGGGGGCTCACCGCCGATGATGTGATTGCAGCTGTTCGCCGGCAAAATATTCAGGCTGCAGTGGGATCCATCGGTACATCGCCCGCCGAAAGCGAACAGCAGCTTCAATATACCCTACGCTCCAAAGGGCGTCTTGATAATCCAGAAGAATTCGAAAATATTATCGTGCGCAGCAATGATCAAGGTGGTTTGGTACGGGTTCGCGATGTGTCCCGGGTGGAACTTGGTGCAAGATCCTATCTCACCCGGTCGATTTTTAATGGACAGGCGTCTTTAGCCATTGGTATTTACCGGTCTTCAAATGCCAATGCCTTAGATACCATGAAAGCCGTGCGGGCTGAACTCAAACACCTTGGAGAGCGAGCGCCCAGCGATGTACAGTACGATGTCTTCTATGACACCACCAAATATGTGTCGGCGGCCATTCACGAAATTGAGCTTACCCTTGTCATTACTTTCCTTCTGGTGCTATTAGTGAACTACCTTTTTTTGCAGGACTGGCGGGCGACCCTGGTTCCCACGGTGACCATTCCGGTTTCGCTGATCGGTACATTTGCCGTTTTGCTGGCTCTGGGGTATAGTGCGAACACTCTCTCGCTGTTTGCTTTGATTATGGCCATAGGTCTTGTGGTGGACGATGCCATCGTGGTGGTGGAAAACGTCTACCGGGTTATGGACAAACGCAAACTAAATGCCAAAGCCGCAACCATACACGCTATGGGCCAGGTCACAGGGCCTATCGTGGCCACCACCTTAGTGCTTTTAGCCGTATTCGTGCCGGTAGGATTCATGCCGGGCATCACCGGTCAGCTTTATAAACAATTTGCCGTGACCATTTGTACTGCGGTGGTCATTTCGGCCATCAATGCCCTGACTTTGAGTCCGGCTCTGTGCGCCGTGTTGCTGAAAACTCCGAAAATCCCTCAACATGGACCTCTTGCCTGGTTTAACAAAACGTTGGGAGCTTCACGCAACATGTATGTTGCCGGTGCCGCCTGGCTGATTAGAAGGCTAGGCGTCGCGCTGATGCTTTTTATCGGCGTCATTGGCAGCGCCTGGTTTTTATTCAACCACAGCCCTGCCAGCTTTTTACCTCAGGAAGATCAGGGCGTTTTTTTCATTAACACACAGCTGCCCGAAGGTGCATCACTGGCTCGTACCAACAAGGTGATGGAACAGGCAACTTTGGCGTTGCAGGATATTGATGGTGTCGACGATGTTTTGGGCGTCAGTGGCTTCAGTCTGCTCAGCGGTACGGCGGAAAATGTGGGTTTTGGTCTTGTCGTCCTGAAACCGTGGGATGAACGAACCCGTCCTGATCAGCAATTGGAAGCCATATTAGGCAAGGTCCAGGCTAGACTGGCCGCGATTTCTTCGGCCAATAGTTTCGCATTTGCGCCACCCCCCATCATTGGGTTGGGTACCACCGGTGGCTTTGACTTCAGAATCCAGGCCCTTGAAGATCAGCCCCCCCGGGATATTGCCGCGGTAACCCGCTCACTGGTAATTGCTGCCAACCAAGACCCGGCCTTAAAACGGGTATTTTCCACCTACACGGCCAACACACCTCAGATCTTCGTGAACCTTGACCGAACGAGGGCCGAAACGCTCAAGGTGCCGGTCAGCCGGGTGTTTGACACCTTGAATAAAAATCTCGGTTCGAGTTATGTCAACGATTTTAACCTTTACGGCCGGACCTATCAGGTCAAAGTTCAGGCTGATTCCCGGTATCGGGATGCGTTGGATGACATCAGCCGGCTGTATGTACGCAGCAACGATGATAAAATGGTTCCCATGAAAAGCCTGATCACGCTGAGAACGGTTCTGGCGCCGCAAATCGTCTACCGATATAATCAATTCACCAGCGTACAAATTAACGGTAATGCAGCACCGGGTTTTTCCTCGGGAGAAGCCATAGCTGCCATGGAGCGTCTGGCTGCCAAGACTCTTCCATCCGGATATGCTTTCGACTGGTCGTCCATATCCTTTCAGGAACGCAAGGCCGGCGGCAAAGTTTCATTACTGTTTGCCTTGGCCCTGCTTTTTGGCTACCTGTTCCTGGTGGGACAATACGAGAGCTGGAATATTCCTCTTTCCATCATCTTGTCGATTCCCGTGGCCAGCCTGGGAGCACTTGCCGGTTTGTGGATCACGGGGCTCAACTTCAGTATTTACGCCCAAATCGGTTTGGTTATGCTGGTGGGGTTGGCTGCAAAGAACGCCATCCTGATCGTGGAATTTGCCAAAGAGCGCAGAGAGCAAGGATATTCCGTGGAAAAGGCCGCCATTGAGGGAGCAAAAATCCGTTTTCGCCCTGTTTTGATGACGGCATTTACATTTATTCTTGGAGTGGCGCCTTTGGTAATCGCTACAGGTGCGGGCGCCAACAGCCGTCGGGCCATCGGCACCACGGTTTTTTCCGGTATGTTGGCGGCAACCCTGCTGGGTATTTTTCTGATTCCGGCCCTTTACTATGCCTTTCAAACAGGTCGCGAAAAAGGCCATACTTGGCGAGCACGGCGACGTGGCGACGTGGAATCTTGATCCTGAAATATTGTCAATATATCCATTAACAACACAGCACAAGGCAAACAAAGATGAGATCAACAACGTTCAAAAAACATCAATATAAAGGGTTTTGTCTTAAAGAATGCTACATTTCAATCATTCTGCTGGTCACCGTTGTTGTTCTGGCCCTTGCCGGATGCGCAGCTGTTGGGCCGGACTATGCCAGGGTAGAACCTCAGACACCAGATGCATGGCATGCTGAACTCCAAGGCGGTCTGATCGCGGGTTCGCTAGAGTACGAAATCCTGGCCCACTGGTGGAGTACACTGAATGATGCTGAACTCGACAGCCTTGTGGCACGGGCTGTTAACGGCAATCTGGATCTGAAAAACGCACGAGCCAGAATCCGTGAAGCCCGTGCGTTGCGAGGCATTAGCAAGGCGGATCTTTTTCCCACCCTGGATGCCGGAGCTTTAGCTTCAAAACAGCGCAGCAGCGAAAACAGTGACACGGGAACGGAAAGCAAGCTTTATACAGCCGGTTTTGACGCGGGGTGGGAGCTGGATGTTTTTGGCGGCGTGCGCCGTTCGGTGGAGGCGGCCCAGGCAAGCCTCGAAGCGACACAGGAAGACCTGCACAATGTTATGGTGAGCCTGTTGGCCGAAGTGGTGCTGAATTATGTAGAGGTAAGGACCTTTCAGTCACGTTTGGCGGTGACCGAGGCCAATATCAAAACCCAGCAGGAAACATATGACTTGAATCAATCTCGGTACGAGGCAGGAATTATTGACGAGCTGGCCGTGCAGCAATCTTTGCGAATTCTGGAAACCTCCCGTTCTCAAATACCGGCTTTGAAGACAGGGCTGGAGGCAGCCAAAAATCGTCTGGCGGTGCTCATGGGGGAGCAGCCAGGAAAACTTCATCCGGAACTGGATGCAAGGAGACCTGTTCCGGAACTACCGGCAACAGTCGTTGTCGGGATTCCGGCCGAGACCCTGCGCCAACGGCCCGATATCCGCCGAGCCGAACGAAATCTGGCGGCCCAAACCGCCCGTATCGGTGTGGCCAAGGCGGATCTTTATCCTAAATTCCGTTTATTTGGAACCATTGGACTTGAGTCCCTTTCCAGCAAAGATTTCTTGGAATGGGCCAGTCGGACCTGGAGTATCGGGCCCGGCGTTTCCTGGAATATCTTTCATGGCGGTGCCATCCGGCAGAATATTGAAGTTCAAACTGCCCGTCAGGAACAGGCCCTGATCCAATATGAAGCGACCGTCCTAAAGGCGCTGGAAGAGGTGGAAAATGTCCTTGTGGCCTATGTCAAAGAGCAGGTCCGAAGGGAATCCCTCTCCAAAGCCGCGAACGCAGCCCAGCAGACCGCTCTATTGGCCCAGGATCGCTACCAGGCAGGTCTGGTGGATTTTAATAATGTATTGGACGCTCAACGATCGCTTCTTGTTTTACAGGATGAGCTTAATCGGAGCAATGGTACTGTTATCTCTAATTTGATAAGACTTTACAAGGCATTGGGAGGCGGATGGAAACCGCTTTCTACTGATAAAGAATTGAACAACGGTTAACAAAAAACCATGCGAAGCAAGACAACTTCGAGAGAGAATAAAAAAGGAAAACCAATGGAATTTAACAGAGCGATTGAAAAAAGGCTTGAACAGGTCCATCAATTAATCAAGGCGATATCCACCAACCGGGACCAATTGATCAAAATCGCCGTAAAAGATGCCGGTTTTACCCTTAGGGAGTGTCGTATCGAAGTGGATATGAATTTAGACAACCTGAGAGGTTTTGATGAAATGGTTCCGGGTTTTTCTGAACGACAGCCGATTTGTCGTCCGGACCAGGAGGTTGCCCTGTTGCTGCCGTATAACGGCAGCGCTTGGTTGAACACGGCGATTATTTCCATATTCCTTGTGGGCAATCGCGTACGGGTGAAATTTGCGACACGGGGATCCGATATTTCACGTTTTACGGAATCCCTTTATAAACCGATATTCGGCGACGACATTAATTTTGAATATGCTGACGGAAGAAGTTTTCTTGAAAACGCCATGTCCAATCCGAACATGCCCGCCATATGTCTCTTTGGTTCCGATGATCATGCGCTTTATTACGAGAATTCGGTTAAGAAATTCGGAAAAAAATTTATTTTTGAAGGACCGGGAAAAGATCCGTTTATTGTTCTTCCGGGGGCAGATATTGATGCTGCGGCAAAAGAGCTTTCCTTTTCCAAGTACATCTATGCCGGACAAACCTGCACGGCACCGGAGCGCGTTTATGTGCATGAATCTCTTCATGACGCCTTTGTGGAGCGGTTTGTTGAATTGAGCCGTCAAGTTAAAATCGGAGATCCTTCAGATCCTGATACCCAGATGGGACCGGTGGCCAGTGGGCGTGCCATTGAAAATATCAAAGCCCAGTTAAAGGATGCCGTTGATAAGGGTGCGCGAATTGCCCTCGGTGGTCGCATTGACGGCCATATGGTGTATCCGACGGTGGTAGTCGACGCTACCCAGGACATGATGGGGGTTCGGGATGAGACTTTCGGTCCGGTGAGTTTTATTATTAAATTTAAAGCGTCCGACGAAGCGTTTCGACTGGTCCGGGACAATCGGTATGGATTAAGAGCATCGGTTTACGGCGATGAAACAGCCGTCAATTTCGGCAATGAACTTGTGGGGAGACCGTATTGTCATCCGGTGGATAAAATGGTTTTTGGAATGTTTGGTACCGTCGGGGTGAACCAGGGACGATCGGAATCCTGGAAAATGGCTTTTGTATCAAAACCGGTGGGTGGGTATGGTTATTCAGGGTGGATATGGGAAACCATTGACAATGAATTTATTCTAAAACAGGGACCTAAACTGCTCAGTTTGGAAACATCACAAAAGATAAGTTAAAAAAAGAAGGTTGGGAACAGGAAAAAGAGATGGCTGTTGATAGAGATAAGAATTTTGAACCGGCATCGTCAAGCAACAATGCCACCCGTAAGCGGACTCAAAAATATCTTATCATCATTTTTGCATTTGGAATTCTCGCGGGGTCTTTTTACGGTATTCGCTGGCTCCATTATTATTTTACTCACGCAAGTACCGACGATGCAAGTGTCGAAGGAGATCTGATTTCGTTAAGCTCAACGGTTTCCGGCAAGATAAGACGGTTTCCAATCCGTGAAGGAGAACAAGTCGAAAAAGGACAGTTGATTGCTCAGCTTCGGGAAGAAGATTATCAGGCGCAAGTTGATGTTGCTTCCGGAGCCGTTCAGTCAATCAATGCATCGCTTAATGAGGCGATGGCCGATGTGTTGTTGGTCAAGGAAAAGACAGAGAAGGACGTGCAGCGGGCTGAAGCGGTCTTGTTTGCATCCCAAGCTCGGCTTAAAGAAGCTCAAGCAAATATGCAGCTGGCAACATTGGATTTTAAGCGGGTCAGCAAACTATACAAAACCAAAACGGTTTCAGCGAGTGAAATGGATAAGGTACAAGCCGCCTATACGCTGGCTCAAGCCGGGCTGGAAAAGGCGGAGGAAGAAATTAATGAAAATCGGGCCAAGCTTAACGTTGCTCGGGCCAATACCGGCGAAGTAACCTTAAAGCAGCGGCGGGTCGAATCGTTAAAAGGAAAGCTAAAAGAAGCTACGGCAGAACTTGAAGCTGCAAGACTTAAACTCGCCCACACGACGGTAACCAGCCCCAGTGACGGGGTCGTCGCCAAAAAAATTTCCCATATCGGAGAAGTCATCAAAGCTGGCCAACCTGTTGCCATCATCGTCGATTTGAACAATATTTGGGTGGAAGCGAATCTGGAAGAGACCCAGGTGGAACACGTTCGCTTGGGACAATCTGTTGATCTTAAAGTTGATGCCTATCCAAACACAAGATTTACAGGTAAAGTGATTAACATTGGCGCTGCGACAGCTTCTGAATTTGCCTTGATCCCGGAGAACCGTTCGGCCGGAAACTTTACCAAGGTCACCCAAAGAATCCCCGTCAAAATTGAGGTGATCGATCCTGCCGAACAGCTTCGGCCCGGAATGATGGTCGTGGTCGGTATTGATATCCGAAAGACTAAAAAGTGATACCTGTAATGACCGGGGCAGGCCAGAGACCGTTTTATAAGTGGCTGGTGGTTATCGCGGTGATGAGCGGGGCGTTCTTGGTCGTTCTCGACACCACCGTTGTGAATGTAGCGCTGCCTAAGATTATGGCTGCATTCGGCGTTAATGTGGATAAAATCGAATGGATTGTCACTGCATATATGATCGCCATGGCAATCTTAATGCCGTCCGTCGGGTGGCTCAGCGCCAGAATCGGCAACAAAACCCTTTTCATTGTAAGCCTGATAATTTTTACAGCATCATCATGCCTTAGCGGGGCAGCATGGAATGTGGATGCGCTGATTGTTTTCCGAATCTTTCAAGGTGTTGGTGCAGGTGCATTGATGCCCATCGCCATGGTCATCATTTTCGAGGCCTTTCCGCCTGAAGAACGAGGATTGGCTATGGGAGTCTACGGCATCGGCGCCACTTTCGGCCCGGTCATCGGTCCTACCCTTGGCGGTTACATGACAGACCAGTTTTCCTGGCATCTTATCTTCTATATCAATATCCCCATCGGTCTTATCGGTATCGTTTTGGCCGCAATTATTTTGCCGCCGGATAAACACAAAAAAGAGATGCATTTTGATATCCTGGGGTTTTTTACCATGGCTGTTTTCCTGGGAAGCTTGCTCGCGGCCCTCAGTCAGGGCCAGAGAGAAGGTTGGAGCTCTTTTTATATTCTGACACTTTTTACCATTGCCGCTGTTGGGTTGGTGACTTTTTTATGGGCAGAACGTGTCGCAAAAGAGCCATTTATTGATCTTAGCGTATACAAGACCTTTGCACATACCATGGCGACACTTGTTTTTATCATCCAGGGTTTTGGCCTGTATGGTTCTACTTTCCTTATCCCGCTTTATTTTGAAAGCATGCTGGACTATACCGCCCTCCAGGCAGGCCTGCTCATGTTACCCATGGCATTGGTTGTTGCTATTGTGTTGCCGCTGGCGGGACGCATGGCAGACCGAATGGACGGACGCATTCCGATTACGTTTGGCGTTCTGTTTTCAGCTCTTTCCCTGTATTGGATGGCCTCCGTTGATCTGAGAACCTCCGATACAACGGCCTATCTGATGTTGATGGTTCGAGGCTTGGGCATTGGATTTATTTTTCCACCGCTGATGAACCTGGCGCTTAAATGTTTGCCTCCGGAAAAAACCGCCGTTGGTTCGGGGCTGATGAATGTTTCTCGACAAATAGGGGGTGCGTTCGGAGTGGCGATCATCGGGGTTTTACTTGACCGCCGGGAGGTTTTTCACCATTCGCTTTTTGCTCAAGCTCAAAATCTCAATTCTTTTGCCACCAAGAGTTTTTTAAGCAACCTTCAGGAAATGTTTCAGAAACTTGGGAGCATGGAAAACACAGCATATCAGAAAGCGCTAACAATGCTGCATCTGTTGGTAAAAAAGGAAGCCATGGTGGCGTCTTTTGACGACTGCTTCCTTATTACAGGGGTTGCTTTTTTGTTGGCGCTGATTCCGACTGCGTTGTTACGCGTTCATAAAAATAAATGATGAATGAGGTAATAACCTTATTTAACATTTTTGTTTCCGGCTGGGGTGGACAAACATGACTTGATACACAACTGTCTCAAGCGATTCGAATGAGACAGGCTTTGCGATGAGAAATCTCTTAAAACTATTTCAACTCTCTTTATCCCGACGATGTATTCAGACCTGTCTATCATTCTGATAAAATTAAAATAATTGATTTGATACTACCTCTTGCTGCCCACGGTTTTATTGTTTTTAGAGAAAGAAACCATAAACCCATAAGCAACTGGCATTACAATATATATCATCATTTTATGCTTTTGTTGATCTGAAAGTAACGAAGAGTTCTTAATTCGAATACAACTGGTATATATATTGCAATTAGTTTAGAATAAAACCATATTCTGACCCTCAAAAATGTAATTTTTCCCAGATCATATAAAAACCATTTATTTAAGAGACGGGGTGTTTGTTCAATTGCTCCATGTATCATGCTTTTCTCAAACCATGTAATAACGATAGCGGCGGATAACCCCGCCGCGGGTGGATATACCACTCAAACAGTACACGTATTTCAAAAAAAGGTGATCTATTCCACTAATAAATGCGTTTTCCAAACAAAATTCCCCGATTTCCAATATATATAACATTATTCGTTTAAAGGAGGTGTAATATGGAGGATTTATTATCAAAAGTATGGACGCTGTTAACCATTTACGGACTCAAGGTCATAGCGGCGATTGCCGTTTTTATTGTCGGTCGATGGATCGCGAAGATGGTGACCACTCTTACAGAAAAAGTAATGAATAAAAGACATGTTGATCCCACCATCGTCTCTTTTGTTGGGAACCTGGTTTATATTGCTTTGCTGGTATTTGTCGTTTTGGCGGCTCTCGGACAGCTCGGCATACAAACCACGTCGTTTATTGCGGTTATCGGTGCTGCGGGCCTTGCCATCGGTCTTGCGCTTCAAGGATCACTGTCAAACTTTGCCGCCGGTTTCTTGATGATCATTTTTAGACCTTTCAAAGTTGGTGATTATATTGAAGGGGCAGGGGTTGCAGGAACCGTTGAAGCGATTCAGATATTTACCACACAACTGCTGACACCCGATAATAAAACAATTATTATACCCAATGCCAGTTTGACCGCAGGCAACATTACGAATTACTCGGCCAAAGGAACACGGCGCGTTGATTTGATGTTCGGTATCGGTTATGGTGATGATGTTGATCATGCAAAGAAAGTGATATCAGATGTCTTGGCAAAAGAGACGCGCATTTTAAAAGATCCTGCCCCAACAATCATGCTTGTCGAATTGGCAGACAGTAGTGTAAATTTTGCGGTACGCCCATGGGTATTGGCTGCTGACTATTGGGGGGTCTACTCCGCTCTCACCGAAAATATCAAAAAAAGCTTCGATGCCGAAGGTATCAGCATACCTTTCCCACAGCGCGATGTGCATGTGTATAAGCACGAAGGACAGTAAATAGAAAAAGGAAGTTATTTAATATAATTATAATGGATTGAGAAAAAAGGAGGAGGATATGAAAAAACATTGTTTAAAAGCGTTTTTTGTTGTCGCAATCAGTGTATTGCTGATCAGCTGTGCCGGCCAACAGGTTCAAACAACAGCACCGACATTTACACCATATACGTTTCAGGCGAATCAATATGTGCCGAAAGTAGACAATTTTGTAGTGATTTCGGACACATCGTCTTCTATGGCTGATAAATACAACGGAACGTCTAAGGCCGAAATCTCCCAAAAGTTCTTAATGGCGATGAACCAGACCCTTCCGGAATTCAAGTACAATGGGGCGCTTCGAACATTCGGTCACAGTGCCTATTTACCGGACAGATCGACGATGTCGGTATATGATGTTCAATCATATTCGACAGCTGGATTTGGATCCGCCTTAAAAGATGTGAAGGGGCCCAGCGGGGATAGTTCTCTTCCGTTGGCAAAAGCCATTGCCGCTGCCGGTAAAGATTTGAAATCGACCCGGGGGCCCATAGCGGTCATTATCGTTAGCGATGGTGCAGACATGGATCAGGCACCGGTGAAGGCCGCCAAAGATCTAAAGGGCGAGTTCGGCAACAGGCTTTGCATTGACACGGTACAGGTGGGAGATGATTCTGACGGCAAAATGATTTTGGAACAGATCGCAGGCGCGAGCGGTTGTGGATTTTCAACCACTGCCGACAGACTTGCCACCTCGTCGAGTCTCGCGGGTTTTGTCGAAGGCGTATTTTTGGCCAAATCAGCTCCTATGGCCGCGGTCGATAGTGACGGCGATGGGGTTCCGGACAAAAAGGACAAATGTCCGAATACGCCCAGAAACGTCAATGTGGATGTTTTTGGTTGTCCGTTGGACGCTGACCGTGACGGTGTTGCGGATTATCTGGATCAGTGTCCGAATACGCCTATGGGAGCAACAGTTGATGCAAGGGGATGCTGGACCTATGCCGCGGTAGTGCTGTTTGATATTAACAGCGCAGAGGTAAAGTCTGAGGCATATCCCATGCTCAATGAAGCGGTGTTGATATTGAAAAAAAATCCGGATCTCAATGTCGAGATTGACGGACATACAGACAATACCGGAACCGCAGCGTATAACATGACCCTTTCTGTAAAACGGGCCGAAGCGATAAAGGATCATTTGGTGACCAGAGGAATCGATCCCAGTCGACTCACCACGAAGGGGTTTGGTTTTACGAAACCGGCTGCCAGCAACAAGACAATAGAAGGTCGGTCCAAAAACCGAAGGGTAGAATTTACGCCGGTTAAGTAATACGTTAAAAAATTTTGTAACCACACACAACCCATGAAGATGGAGTGACGCTGGATGGCTGCCGATCTCCATCTTCATGATCTGACATCAAACACATTTTTTTAGAGCGGTGTCCATCTTCGGTGAAAGGAATCTGAGAAAATGGAACCCATTGATCAAATAGCGAATACCATATCTTTGACCATGGGTGTTGCCTGGGCCAGCGGAATAAATTTATATGCTGCCATCCTGGTTCTCGGGCTGCTTGGAACAACCGGAAACATCACCTTGCCTGCAACCCTTCAGATTCTTGCAGATCCGATGGTTATGTCTGCCGCAGGAGTGATGTATTTCGTTGAGTTTTTTGCTGATAAGATGCCGGGTGTGGACACCGGATGGGATACACTTCATACGTTTATCCGCATTCCCGCAGGGGCGCTCCTGGCCACTGGAGCTGTGGGGAATGTAAATCCGGCCGTTGCCCTGACAGCGGCTATTCTCGGAGGTGGGTTGGCCGCTGGTGCCCATGCTGTTAAGTCGGGTTCAAGAGTTTTCATCAATACATCTCCCGAGCCGTTCACCAACTGGACTGCTTCCATTGCAGAAGATATCGCTGTGATTGGCGGTCTCTGGGCCGCCCTTCATTATCCGCGGCTCTTCTTGGTTTTAATGATTGTCTTTATCGGGTTGATGATTTGGCTGCTGCCGAAGATTTGGGAGGGCATCAAAAAGATCTTTGGCTATATCGGGCGCTTATTCAAATATGAGAAAGGAGATGAATCTTCGCCGAACAGCGTCTCGGGGGAAGAATTTATTAAGAAAACCAAATAATATTGTTATGTTAAGTTGAAGTTGGGTGTAAGGGATCAATAATCGCTCTTTCTGTGATTAAAAGACCGATGAGAAAATGACCTTTGAACGGCTCTTCATCTTTTTGGGTAATATGTGCGATTTGTGTTTTTACAGATTCAGACGAACCTGCGGATTCTGGAGGAATATATTTCATATCCACAGTATCTCCAACCTTTAAATGCTTTAATACTGCAGAATCTTTGTTCACCAGAATGCCCAGTCCTTTTGATGACATGTCCCGTAATTTAAATTGATAGACATTTCCGGTATCTTGTAGTTGAAATTCAACACTGTAATAGCGATCCAGTATGGTTCTGGATTCCGGACGCCTGTCGGAGCTATTGTTGTATGAATTCGTTTTCATGTTTTTTTCTGGGCAGGGCAAATATTTATAATTTTAATAAAATTTTGTTGTAATGTCCATCCTTTTTTTAAAAAAAAGCATGAGTTATAAAAATAAAAGATAATATTCCGAACCTGAACCATCAAGAAGTTCATAAAATCGTCTCACGACGTTTTTTAAAAAAGCAGATATCCGCTTTATGGATATGATTTGAATGTGAGATCTTGGTGTGTTAGTGTTGATATCGTTTTTCGAATCATCATTGATTTTCACCAGACAAAATTCCGTCAGGAAACCAACGAAACGGAGCAAGAAAGATTCTTATTCGCGGGAAAAAACGAATTTATGTGATTTTATCCGCGCTGCTTGCGCTTTTTCTCGGCGCCCTGGATACATTGATAATGGGGGCGGCCATGCCAACCATTGTTTCAGATCTTGGCGGAATACAGCTCTACAGTTGGGTGTTTTCAGTGTATCTCCTTGCCCGTGCCGTGGCCCTTCCCGTTTTTGGTAAACTCTGTGACCTGTTTAACAGCAAAAGGCTGTATATGATATCCATCATCATCTTTTTGATCAGCTCTGTTTTTGCAGGGATATCTCACAGCATGGCTCAGCTGACCATCGCTCGAGCGATTCAAGGCGTAGGCGCCGGCGGTAATTTTGCCCTGGCCTATATTGTTCTGGCGGATATTTCTCCACCGGAACGACGGGGCAAAATGATGTCGCTAATCAGTTTTGTTTGGGGTTTATCAAGTGTGTTGGGGCCAACTTTGGGCGGATTTATTGTCAATTATTTTTCATGGCGTTGGATTTTTTATATGAATATTCCCCTTGGAATTGTCGCCCTCATTGGAATCGGCGTGTATTTAGAGGAAACTCGTGAAAAGAAAAAAGAAGCCGCTATCGACTATCTTGGCACTTTAACGCTTTCAACAACCATACTGGCCTTGCTAACGGCCTTTTTGCTGGGAGGACGTTCGTATCCATGGATATCACCTCAAATCCTTGGACTTTTTATATTGACATTGTGTTCGGGGGTGGTTTTTTATGTCATCGAACGACAAGCAAAGGAACCGATTCTACCCATTGGGTGTTTCCAAGTAAGAGGTTTTAGTATTGCCAACAGTTCAGCATTTTTTGCAAGCATTGCCATTTTTTCACTCTCGGCATACAGCCCTCTTTTTATCCAGGGTGCCTTGGGAAAAACTCCGGCTCAATTGGGGTTGGCCATGGTTCCATTAAGCCTGGGATGGTCTCTGGGAGCATTGTTTTGCGGTCAGATCGTCCATTTACTGAAAGAGAGACCCGGTACGTTGTTGGGCGCTGTTCTGCTCTTGGCCGGGTGCGGCTTGACCCTTACATTTTCCGTTTCCACGTCTTTAACGGCCTTTTCTATTGTTTTGGCCATGGCAGGCCTCGGAATGGGTTTTGTATCGATTTCCACACTCCTTATCGTGCAGAACAGCCTCCCTGGAGAAGATCTGGGGATTGCCACCGCCTCCCATCAGTTTAGCAGAACCCTTGGCGGGACCATTGGTATCGGTATTTCTGGGAGTTTGGTTACCACTCGGCTTCAGGCAACCATGGACGTATTGAGGATGCCCGGAATTGATAGCAGAATTCAGCCGTCTCTTTCCACACATTTACAGCAGAGCGTCGAAGGTCTATTTCGACCGGAGATACAATCCCTTCTCACGGAAAATGTTCAAAACGCCCTTCGGGAAGCGGTTGCCCAGGGGGTTAATCTGGTTTTTTGGGTATCATTGATTACCGCAGGCATGTGCCTGTTTTTCAGTTGCAGATTACCGGAATGATAGGAGCGCGAAAATTTTAAATATGAAAAAAACACCCCTTCCAACAACCGGAAGTAGAAGCAGACGTCTAACGACGGACACATTTTCTTTTGATTGCCATCCCGGCGTAACATGTTTTACCCGTTGCTGCAAAGATGCGGACATGTATCTTTATCCATATGATGTCATCCGTATGAAAAACCGGCTCGACATTTCATCAGATCAGTTCTTGGAACAGTATACGTTTCAAGCCATTCGGGACAATCTTTATTTTCCAAGTCTTATGCTGAAAATGGCGGACAACAACGAGAAATGGTGTCCGTTTTTGTCAACAAACGGGTGTATGATATATGAAGACCGTCCATTTTCCTGCCGGGCATATCCATTGGAGCGTGCTGTGGCAAGAACCGGTGATGAGAGCAAGCGAACCATTTTGTATTTCATTGCCGAAGATTCCTACTGCAAGGGCCACAAAGAATCTCGTGAATGGACGATAAATGAGTGGGTTGAGGATCAGCAGATTCAGTTATACAATGATATGAATGATTTGTGGGTCGATATCGATACCCTGTTTCGAGCAAATCCATGGGGCCCGCAAGGAATCGACAATCCGGCTTTTAAAATGGCATTTATGGCCTGCTTTAACG
>JASFGF010000004.1:0-23431 GCA_050123915.1 Desulfobacterales bacterium
ATACCTCCAGATTCAAGGTGTCAAAGTTGAAACCGTAGAATCTGCTGCGAATCCTTGACAACGACGAAGGTAAAGTATCATTGGCGTTCCTGAAAATAAAGAAAATGGATTTTTTTTCCAGTAAAACCTTTATGCATGTACAAGTATTGAGTGAACAGAAAAATGTGCTTCATGCAAAGATTTTTGGGCGTTCAACAGGCAATTAACAAAATATGTCACTTTATTTTATAAATCTTGTCAAAATTTTGTCAGAGTATTTTGTATTGAACTCGATTTTGCAATTAGATATTAGCATAAATTTGGTTAGAATCGTATAAATCCGTTTAGATAAAATTACTAGTCATTGTGGTATACTCATTGGCATGCTCTTTGCTCAATTTATGAGCGAATCATAAAAGTAAAAGAAATTTGTTAAGCAGCATTTGGATGCAAGAATGAATATAAGATGCTGATTTATTTGCATAAATTAAGAGCAGTGAGGGTGTGAGATGAGATTGAAACAAAAACTTAGGATTTCAAATCAGGGGTTTACCATGGTTGAGCTATTGATCGCCATGGTTGTGGCCCTGCTTGCACTGAGTGCAATTTACTCGACGTTTTTAAGCCAGCACAAATCATATCTGGCTCAGGGAGAGACTGCCGCTATGCATCAGAATATAAGAACTGCCATGTTTTATCTGCAAAGAGAAATTCGGATGGCCGGGTGTGACCCCATCGGTACCGCTGGTGCAGGAATCACAACAGCAAACGCGACTTCGATTAATTTTACTGAAGATGTTAGAGGAGATCTTGTCGGCAGTGATTCGGACGGGGCGGCAGACGATGATAATGAGAACATCACCTATGCTTTGAGTGGTAACAATCTGGTGAGAAATACCAATCTCGGGGCTGGAGATCGGATAGTGGCTCAAAATATCGATGCCATTGATTTTGTTTATCTGGATGGATCGTATCCCCCCAATGTACTGAATCCGGGTGGCATCAATGTTCCTGCCGCGAATCTGAATCAGATAAGATCCGTAGAGGTGACGATCGTGGCCCGAACAGGCAGAGCCACGTTGACCTCTAGTAATAATAACGCTTACCTTAACCAGCGGGGTACGCAGATTTTTCTTGCACCGGGTGACAACTTCAGCCGAAGACGTTTAACGGCTTCGATTAAATGCCGGAATTTAGGCATATAGGATGATAGCATGAACACTGAAAAAGCACGTATCAGATACACGAAGACTCAGATGGGAACATTGAAAAAAGAAGACGGGTTCACGCTTATTGAGGTGCTCGTCGCCATTACCATTTTTGCAGTGGGCCTGCTTGCTGTGGCTGCCATGCAGAACTCAGCCATCAGGATGAACTCCAATGCCGGCAAACTCACAAATCTGAGCACATTGGGCATGGACCAGATTGAACAACTATCATCACTTCCATATACCGATCCTGCTTTGAATCCGGGTGGTCCCTATAATAGTGTTTCGGGTGATTATACCATTTCTTACACAGTAGTTCTTAGCCCTCCTCCGGCGACAAACACCAAGAACATTACAGTAACGGTTACCGGTCTAGGTAAAACATCGGTTATTGGCTTTCTTAAACCCAATGTTTAATCTTAATCATTTTTAACAGATCTTTGTAAGTTGAAAATGTGTATAGAAGGAAAATTTTATGAAACAAAAATCCCTGTTGAAAAATGAAAAAGGATCTGTCACTGTTTTAGCATTGGTTTTGCTCATGTTGCTGACACTTCTTGGCATGGCAGCAACAACCACATCGAGCATTGAAGTTCAGATCGCAGGAAATGAACTGCGATACAAACAGGCGTTTTACGCGGCTGAATCTGCAGCAGCCTATGTTACATGGCGCTCCGATTTGTACGGCCCTGACAATATCACACCAGGCACTTCTCATTATTTCCCAAATGATACAGATCCTTATGTTGGAATTACCGGTGGTCTTCCAACTGCACAACAGATTAATACGACCCAATCTTTTAATGGGCAGGTTGAATACGCCAGCTCGTCATCGCCTCCAAGAGGATCAGGGTATTCGGTGGGTACATTCAGAGCCCATCAGTATCAGATGATATGCAACGGATACAGTTCAAACAATACTTCCAAAGATATCGTGGTTGGGTTCTATCGTATCGGTTTCTAGATAATCCGGTATCAAAAGATATATGAAAACTAAGGAATTATTATGAAAAAAAATAGTCATTATGGACTCAAAATACTATTATTTGCATTTTGCATTGTTTTTTTAGGACATTCGGTCTCTGCTGATGACACCTGTGTTTTTTCGGTGACTGCCGATGACCTGCCTCCCAATATCGTTCTTTTGCTGGATAACGGCGCCGAGATGGAACAGGTCGTCTGGCACACGAATTTTAATAACAGCAACGATTACACACCTATCTATCCACCTGGATTGGACCAGGATGCGGTGCAAGTTTCAGGCGGTAATGGATTTTATAATGCCAAGGGTTACGGCATTATCATATCAGGTAATAAATATTATTTGGTTGATATCCCTGCGGATTTGGATATATCAAATTATCATTTCCGCTTAGAGGCTGATGTCACCGATACTTCTGCCAAAACCGGCACCTGGACCATTGGCACGAAGACCATAACCTTGCCTGCTGAACCGTCCACAACGGCGGTTGGTGGGGTCATCGATAATGCAACCTATTTCAGATACTCCAAAAATTACCTGAACTGGCTTTTCTTTAGCGGTTTATATGCCGGCAATGGGACAGATTTGCCGGATATGAGCCGTTTTTATTATGCCAAACAGGCCATCATGACAGTGGCCAAGGGTACGGGCGACAAGGCAAAATTCGGTATTTACTACTTTGCCAATGCCACGGGCGGGTCACAGGCTCAACCGCTTGCAATTGTGGCTGATGCCGAAGAAGATAATGTGGACAATGATGGAGATACTTATGTAGATGAATTTGATGAGATTTTGACGTCAGCATTTATAAACAATATTAATAATATGCATACGGTTACCTATTCTCCGCTGGCTGAAGGGCTTTCAACGGTAGGTTATTATTATTCCTCTCCCTCTTCAGGCGCCTCCGGGGGATATTGCCAATCAAATTTTACCATCGTTATTTCACCGGGTATTTCTTCTGAAGATCAGGGCACATCTTCTCAGCATGTGCCGGCCAGTCTGACCGATTTTGACGGTGATGATGCCGCCGGTGGTATTGTTGAGGGGAACATTGTTGAAGATAACACCCACGACGGCATTGACAATGATAACGACGGAAACACCGATGAAGCTGATGAAGCGGTAAGCTATCCGATCCCCTATAATCAGAACGGCTCCACGTATCTGGATGACATTGCTTATTATCTTTATTCACATGATATCGTGGGAGATGCGCCATCCAGCGGGTCCCTTTGTTACGACGCATTATCTACCGGTGATTTTAATGTGGGTGAAACCATAACCGGTGGTACTTCCGGGGCTACCGGATACATAGCGGTTGTGAATGTCGATATCGGCGCCGCATCCGGTTGTTTAGAGCTTGAAAGCATAAGCGGAACTTTTGAAAATGATGAAATTATAACAAGCAGTAATAATCATTCTGCTACGGTGAACGGATCTCTGTTTGATTCGGGAGAAGGATACCAGAATGTTTTTACCTATACTGTCGGATTTATGGGTGACAGGGAAGGAAATCTTTTTTTGATCAACACTTCAAATAACGGAAACGGAAAGAAAAATCTTTATAACACCTCTGATGAGGATTACGGGAAATACCACTTTACTGCTCAGTCCCCGGATGCTTTGTCAGCACAGCTCTTGGCGGCTGTAAACAGTATCCTTTCTAAAACCAGCACATTTATGGCACCGGTCGTTCCTGTCACAAGGACTACCAGCGGAGACAAAATTTATATGGCCTTTTTTAAGCCCAGCGAAGGAAATTTCTGGGAAGGAAACGTCACCAAATATGGCATTTCGTCAGATAATCAGATTGTCGATGCCAAACCTATTCCTGAATTGGCCACATGGCCCAATGGCGCCATGAAGGACGATGCCGTGCCGTACTGGGCGACAATCGACTGGGCCGATATTTCAAAAAGCAACGGCATCCATAATTCAAGCAGGACGATTTATACCTGTCTGGATAATAGTAGTTTGACCTCATTTGATGACTCCAACTCAAATTTGACATCGACAGGGGCTATCCTTGGAAATCCCACGAAAACTAACGCAGAGATCATCAACTATGTTCGAGGGGCGGATATCTTCGATGAAAACGGAGATACCCATGTTGACGACAACAGATCAATAATTACCGGAGATGTCCTTCACAGCGAACCTGTTATTTTTCAGTACAGATATAGTGATGGAACTTCCAAAACAATGGTCTATTTTGGAGCAAACGATGGGATGCTTCACGCTGTGTTGGATGAGGAAAACCCCTCAACCGCTTTATTCCCTGGTACGGAGATGTGGGCCTTTATCCCCCCTGACCAGTTGCCTCGCTTAAAAGAGATGATAGAAGGTTCTGTTCATCAGAGTTATGTAGACTCCACCCCCAAGATTTACTTTAAGGACGATAACCATAACGGTTTTGTGGACAGGGTGGCACCCAATGATGATAGAGTTATTCTTATATGCGGTGAAAGGAAGGGAGGCACCAGTTATTTTGCATTGGACATAACCGATCCTTTTAATCCGCTATATCTTTGGAGGATCAACCAGAATGATGATACCGGAACCGGCTGGGCATCCCCCACAACGGTCATTCCGGAGTTGGGTGAGACCTGGTCCGAGCCCCAATTCGGTCTTGTCAAAAACGGTCCTGGTGATACAGATGGGACGCCTGTATTTTTTGTCGGCGGAGGATATAGCTCAAACAATTCCTCAGGAAAGACCATCATTGCCATCAGCATTATGGATGGTTCGATTATTAAGCAATTCGGTACTGTAGGATCCCCAATCACAGGTATGGATTATGCCATCCCAAGCAATGTCCTTGTTGTCGATGAAGATGACAACGGTTTTTTGGATAAAGTGTATGTGGGGGACCTCGGCGGCCAGATGTGGCGGATTGGGAAATTTACAGACAGCATCGGCGACCCATTGGCTTTTCCCAACAGCAATGAGGACGTAAGTACATGGACAGCACAGATCTTCTTTAAAACAGATAGCAGCAACTCCAGAAAATTTTTCTACCCACCGAGTGTTACCCTTGAATTGGGGTATGATATGGTTTTTATGGGAACCGGAGACCGGGAAGACGCCTGTAACACCACCCCTGCCACATCGGATATGATCGCTGCTGCAAAAGACACACATTCTTCAACTACCATTGTTGGCGAAACGGATATGGTTGATGTTACGGATCCAACTGCCACTCTTCCCGATTTGACCACCGATCTAGGGTGGTATATTCGCCTGGTGGATGACAGCGGCAGTGCAGTGGGCGAAAAGGTTCTTGCAGAAGGCGTGGTTTTTTACAAAGCATTTTATATTACCACATTTACGCCCAACGAGGATCCCTGTGCGCCCGGAGGTGACGGCAAACTGTATGCGTTGTCACATTTAACGGGTGAGGCGGTCTTGGATTTTGATAATGATGGGAACAATGATCGGAGTGTAACCATCGGAGGCGGTATACCTTCCAAACCGGTTACGTTGATAACCAAAACCGGCACAAAGTTGTTGGTTTCAGTAGGAAGCGCAAATCCGAATGCCGCCAGCCCGACTACTGGGGCAGGGGTTATGAATATTACTCCGCTACTGCCCCCAATCAATTTCTTTTATAAGTTTTGGAAAGAAGTTTTTTAAATTTGAATTCTCAATTGATTTTTGGCGCATAATAAAAATTTAATTTGTGCTCAATATAGATTTGTAGATGGGCAATAATTAACTGCTCTTTTCAACAAGACCGATGAGGGTGTTTTTAAGCCGTGAATCCATTTTTGAAGATTCAGTTTCGAACACATCGGTTTTAACACAGTCGGCAAAACATTCATGCGAATTTTTATTTGGAACAATGTAGATCGTTAATACAGCGTTGGTTTCTTTTCCGGGGACTTCAGGGGGATTTGGCATGTTATCCATTGGGGCAGGCCAGTTTTCTGTTGCCAGCATTTCTAAAGTATCCATTAGATTGTCTTGCCAATTTGACAGTGTTTCATCTTCATCGACTCCCATGGGGACGGCATCGAAACGGCTCACCTGTTCCATTTCAGGTATAATGTCCATGAGGTGTTCGAGCACGGCCCGGCTGATGGTGACAAAGAGTCCGGGAGCCTGTGGGTCTTGAAACATAATAGATATCCAGGCATTTATCCTCTCTGTTGTCATGAAATGGCCTGGATCCTCTTTTTCCAGTACCTTGCGTGCAACAGCCCGGGCATGATCGTCGTCATCTTCCCATTTGAGGTTTTTCATGAAATCGTCTTCCATGGCTTCAATATCCATCAGATCCTGGTCCAATCCTGTGTTCTGAAGATCAAATTCTTGCGCTATGTGAAGAAATAGTTTGGCATTGAACAGGGGATCGGGTTTTTCTTCAGCCGGAATTTGCTTTCCGGTTTTTTTAAGATCCGCCCTGATCTGTGAAGAAGCGCTTTCATCAAAAAAAGGAATTTTATTGGCCATGGCTGCTAAAAAAGCGGTTTCGGTTCCCTGGTGGATATTGACCCAGGCGCGATAGTCTTTGAGGATTTTGTCGAAAAATTTGCCGTTAACTTCCAAAGGAATGCGTATGTCAAGAATACCTTCTCGAGACAGTTCTTGCATGTCTTTTGGTATTTTTGTACCGGAAATCTGATACACTGCTGTCTGACGAAAACAGGCGGACAGTGTTTTTCCCACGGATTTGGAAATATAGGTAAACGGGAAATATATAGGTTTCATGTTTCCTCTTGTCGAGACCTTTTAAAAATGTCCCCTTTTGCCCAATCCCGTCGTTAGGCTCAAATTTTAATCCTCGAAATACTTAATGTATGTCTGTGGTTAAAATTTTCGCCTGCCTTGGCCTTGAACAAAACCGAACGTTTTTAAAAGGTCTCTGTATTTAGCTTATTTCTTAATTTATATTCAGATTATCGATTATCCAGTTAAAATTTATTATTACAGTTTTCAATTCATAATTAAGCAATTTATTTGATGAGAAAGGCCACACAAGAGTTTTTGTTGAGGCGTACATTTGAGTACGCCGCAGACGTAAACTCGCGGAGAACGCATATCATCTGAAAAAGGGCCATTTATGGATTGGAAACCAGTTTTTGGTCTTTAATGGTAATTCCTCGTGCCTTAAGCTGGTCCCGGAGCTTATCGGCAAGATCCCAGTTTTTTTCAAGCCTGGCCCGTTCTCTTTCCTTGATAAGCCGCTGCACGTCAGGATCATCATGCGCATCTTCAAAATCAAAAATTTTGAGCACAGCATTCAGATTGCGAAACGCATCTAAAATTTTCGACGCATCGTTTGTATCCAATCTGTTTTCCAGAATCAAAATGTTCACTTTTTTAACATTTTTAAATATGGAAGCCAAGGCTGCCGATATGTTCAGATCATCATCCATGGCATTGACAAATCCCTGCTTGATGTCGTACAGCAACTGATCCAGTTCAGGAAAGGGCGATCCGTCCGACTGTAGGTGAATGAGCGAGTTGATGCAGGAGTCAAGCCGTTTTAGAGAGCGTTTTGTATCTTCGAGCCGCTCTTTGGAAAATGTGATCGGTTTTCGATAATGGCCGGAAATGAGCCAGTATCTGATCTCTCGTCCGGTGTAACCCATGTCCGTCAGGTCGGACAAGGTTTCTCCGGCACCCTGTTCGTCGACTATTTTTCCGTGAACAAGCACACGGTCGCAGTGTACCCAGAACCTGGCAAGGGGTTTTCCGGTCACCGCACCGGCAATGGCGATTTCGTTTTCGTGATGGGGAAAAACCAGTTCACGGCTGCTGGTATGAATATCATAGGTTTCCCCTAGATATTTCATGGCCATGGCCGTACACTGGATATGCCAGGATGGACGAATGTTTCCCCAATCGGTCTTGGTGAAAATTCCCCGTTTCAGCTCTGAAAGCTTGGATCGTTTTAACAACGTAAAATCTCTGGGATTGTCCTTTTCATATTCATCCAGATCCACGGTTGCGCCCAGCTTGATTTTGTTGAGATCAATCCCTGACAGCCGGCCGTAATCGGAAAAGCGGGAGATATCGAAATACAAGGATCTTAACTTTTCATAGGCAACCCCCTTTTTCACCAGTTTTTCAGACAAAGACACCATATCGTCGACATGCTCACTGGCTTTGGGATAATTTGAGGCAGGCTTTATGTTCAGAATTTTTAGATCTTCTTTGAACGACTCGATATGTTGTGTGGTGAATTCCGTTAATTCCAAACCTGCTTTTTCAGATCCTTCGATGGTTTTGTCGTCCAGGTCGGTAATGTTCATGATGTGTGTGACATCATACCCCCGGTATTCAAGGTAGCGGCACAAGAGATCCGAAAAGATAAAACGCCGACATTGTCCTATATGTGGTCTTGCGTTAGCCGTGGGCCCGCAGGAATACATGGACACCTTGCCCGGCAAAAGCGGTTCAAACGGTTCTTTGCTCCGGCTCATGGTATTGAAAAAATTCAGAGTGACTTTTTCTTTCACCGCAAAAAGCGTGGTGCTGAGATACCGTTCTCCGCCGTCCGGGAAAATCACCACAATGGTGCCGTCGGTCATTTTTTCGGCTTTCTTTTGAGCGATCACCATGGCGGCACCGCTGCTCATTCCCACAAAGATCCCTTCTTCTTTGGCCAGACGCCGGGTCATTTCAAAGGCTTCTTCATCGTCGATATTTACGATTTCATCTAAAAGTTTCTTTTCAAATATCTCCGGTTGATATGCCTCTTTCATATTTTTCAGCCCCTGGAGTTTATGTCCCAGATACGGCTCAACACCCACGATGCTGATATCCGGATTATATTCCTTCATCCGTCTGGTAAGACCCATGAGGGTTCCGCTGGTCCCTATGGTGGCTACCACCATGGTTACTTTCCCATCGGTTTGTTCCCAGATTTCCGGGGCGGTTCCAAAATAGTGGGCCTGCCAGTTTGCGGGGTTATTGTACTGATCGGCCATAAAATAGCTGTCGGAATTTTCGCGGGCCAGCCGATAGACCTCTTCAATGGCGCCATCGGTTCCCAGATGTCCGGGGGTTAGCAAAATATCCGCTCCCCGCGCCCTTAGAATTTTCTGGCGTTCAACACTGGCTGCGTCGGACATGGTCAATAAAAGTTTATACCCCTTCACGGCACACACCAGGGCCAATCCGATGCCGGTATTTCCGCTGGTGGCCTCGATGACGGTTTTTTCCGGGGTCAGTTCACCGGATTTCTCGCCATTTTCGATCATATAAAGGGCGGCCCGATCCTTGATGGAGCCGCCCGGGTTCATATATTCCAGCTTTGCCAGTATCCTTACATTCGGATTTGGATTGAGATGCCTGATTTCAACAAGGGGTGTATTGCCGATAGCGTCAAGAATAGAAAACGTCATTGTATTGATGTCCCGTTTTATCCGGGTGTCCATCCAGAAATGGGCATTTTTGTCCTGCTCTGTGTTCTTGGCGGGTTTCCGGCTGCAACGTACAGAAGTATGCCTTACCGCAAACCCTTTTGCGACCTTGATCAGAACAAAAATTGCTCATTTCTGGATTGGACGCCCACTTTATTCATTTCGAAATCATGGATGGTCACTGGTTAGATTCTGCGGCTAATTTCTTTATCCAAAATATTGATAATCTTTTCTCGAACCTCATCCTCTTTTTTTGATGCATCGATAACGCGAAACCGTTCGGGCTCAAGGCGTGAAAGCTCAAGATATCCTTCCCGAACCCTTTTGTGAAAAGAGAGCCTTTCTTCTTCAAACCGGGTCTCCTCACTGGTCCGATTTCCATTATTGATCTGTTTCCAGGCCCGCTCCAGACCGATTTCAGGCGGCAGATCCAAAAGGAGGGTTATGTCGGGTTTTAAATTTTCGAATAACAGTTGGTGCATTTTTTCGATCAAACCGATATCCAGCCCTCTTGCAAATCCTTGATAAACCAGGGTAGCGTCGTAATAGCGATCGCACAGGACCATCTTGCCGTCGGACAATAACGGAAGAATATATTCTTTGATATGCTGGGCCCGGTCTGCCGTATACAACAAAAGTTCCGTTAACGGATCCATGTCTTTACTCGAGGGATCCAGTAGAATAGCCCGTATCTTTTCCCCGATCCGTGTACCTCCCGGCTCCCTTGTGATGACACAGTCATGGCCTTTGTCCTGAAGAAACCCTACGGTATGCTTTGCATGGGTGGTTTTGCCCGATCCTTCTATTCCTTCAAAAGAGATAAACATAACTATATAAGTGACTAAAGTTTGAAGTGCCTAAAGTGAACTAAAGCCCGCCCTGGTGCGAATCGTTTGTGTTTTGATCTGACCTATGCTCTATTACAGACATGACTTTTTGAGTATAGAGTGTTGATGATCGGTCTGGGCCAGGGTTAAGGTCTTCTATTTTAATAGATATTTTCTTCCGATTAAACGTCTATAAGTGCCTCTGACCAACTGATTCGCTCAATCTAATAATGGCCTTTGTATTTCATTAGAATTTAATATGTTAAACCAATATGTTATGGAATATAATTTACATCTTTAACTTTAGGTACTTTAGAACATTTTAGATCACTTTAATCACTTTTTTCCTTTATAAAAATGACGTTCCAGCAATCGATGGTAAGACGTCCAGGTTTCATCAGGGTCCTCTGAGGCGATGAAATCACGGATGGCGTTGACCTTTGAGTCGATTTCATCAATATAATTGAGTAAAACAGCCTCGATGGTTTTGGGCGGTTCCGGAGAGCCGAACTCCCTGGTTCCATGATGGCTGACAATCAGATGCTTGAGCAAAAGCACCTGGTCTTCCGGGAAATGTTTGATTCCTGAAAGCTTTTCATCCACCATTTTGAGTCCAATCACAATATGATTCAGCAACCGGCCTTTGTCGGAATAGTCTATCTTGAATTGGTACTCAAACTCATCAATCTTTCCGATATCATGAAGAATTGCGCCGGTTAACAGAAGGTCTCGATTAATTCCACTGTAATGCCCTGCAATTTTATCTGCCAGACTCGTCATTGAAAGGGTGTGTTCCAACAGGCCGCCGATATAGGCGTGATGCATTTTTTTTGCCGCAGGTGCGGTTTTGAATTTATTCACGAATTCCTTGTCGTTAAAGAAGGCGTCGATCAGCGCTTTGAGATAATCGGTGGTTATGGAATCCACGCGTTTCACAAGCCGTTCAAACATGCCCTTAATATCTCGGGAAGTTTGTGGCAAAAAATCGGAAGGATCGATTTGGTCAGGGGAAAAGGGCCCCATTTTTTTTATAACAACCTGCAAGGTGCCTCGGTAGTCACTGACACTGCCGTTTACATACACAAAATCCCCGGATGTGATGCCGGCGGCTATCTGATCCACATTATCCCACACCACGCCTTTTATTGTTCCGGTTTTATCGGAAAGGGTTATATTTAAAAAATTGTTTCCATCCTTTTTCTGGGACAAAATCTTTTCGGACAACACAAAGATATCCTCCACCCGATCACCGGCCCTGATATCCGCAATAAACCGTTTTTTCATTCAACATTACCTCAAGTCAAAATTTGAAACCATCAATATCCCAGCCCTTCAGCTCTTCGATCATGGCGTAATCGGTGGCATCGCATTGAATCGGGGTGATGGAGATAAAGTTTTCGTTAAGTGCAGTGCCGTCACTTTCAGGGGTATTAAAGGATGTTTGGGCATCGGTCCCATGCCAGTAATAGGTTCGATTACGGGGATCGACCCTTTTCTCGACAAACTCGTTATAAAGCGATGTTTCCTGCCGGCTGATCCGAACCCCTTGGATATTATTTTTTGGTGTATCCGGTATGTTTACATTTAAAAATGTTCCAAAAGGGAGCCCTTTTTCATAAACATTTTCCGCCAATATCGCTGTAAAGAGCGCGGCATAACCATAAGCGGAAGTCTTATGTCCCTGTATGGAAACAGAAATTGCCGGCACTTTGTATAGCGTCGCTTCTTTGGCTGCAGCAACAGTTCCGGAATAATTGATATTGACCCCGACGTTTGCACCTGGATTAATTCCCGAGATCACCATATCCGGTTTCATCCCGAGGATTTCCATGAGACCGATTTTGATGCAGTCAACCGGTGTTCCGTTTACGGCATATCCCTGGCATCCGTTATTGACGGTGATCTTTGTGGTACGAAGCGGTTGATGAAGGGTGATGCCATGCCCCACGGCACTTCGTTCTCGATCAGGCGCAACCACGGTTACAACATGGCGGGAAACAAGCTTTTCATACAGCGCCCAGAGTCCGTCTGCATATATGCCGTCATCATTGGTTAATAAAATGTTCATTTTCTGTTTTGAATTTTGGTCATTTGAGAATTCTTAATAGTATAGCCCTTTGAAACAAATCGATTTCAAAGGAGCTTCAAGCATGATTAAATTTTTGACTGGAAGCTGTTTGAGTGAATTAGGGATCGTTTTGAAAGAACCATAGGTGATTTAACTTTATGGTTGAAAACCCTTTTTAAAGCAGAGCCCTTTAATAATAATTCGGACAGGTTCTTTCATTACGAGCCCTTATTCACGAGTTCTTTCAGCAAAAATTTAATTATACCTGAAACGGTTATGTTTTCAAAAGGCTAAAGTGTTATGAGAATTCTAATTTGTTTCAAATTTCGGAATTCGAATTTGTTCACAGAAAAAGCGCAAAATCTTTCATTAAAAAAAATAAAAGCATTTTGAAACTTTGAAACTACATCTTGACTTTTTTCATCAAAATGGCATTTATACTTGATATTTTATTCTTATTCAAGATGTTATTGATATGGATCAAAAACTGCACTAAATTTTTTCTGCCAAGGCGGATACAATTGTAGAATTTCCGAGACGTTAATATGAACCAATTGCAAAACTCGCGAATTTTGCTGAAAAAGTATGTTGAACACTACAGCAAGATTCTTCCCTGCATCGGTTTTGTAGTGTTTTATATTGCCGTCGCCCTTTGTTCCTTAAAAAAATCCAAAATGTCGTGTTCTTCCCGAATTTGTAAAACGGTCACTGGACTCGGGTTATTCCTGTTCATCCTGACTCTGGTTTTTAACCCTGTTTCAGCAAATGGTCAACCCAACCCATTCCAGGACGACGAGAGCGTGCCGTGGCATATTGTTGCCGATGAGATGAATTACGATGATCAGGCGAAAGTCTATATTGGCAGAGGGAATGTAAACATTACCAAAAAAGATAAAAACCTCAACGCCGATTATGTTCGTTTTAATCAGAACACCATGGACGTTTTTGCCAAAGGTCATGTTGTTATGACAGTGGGAGAAAACATCATCACCGGCACCAGTATGGAAATGAACCTGGATGCAGAGACAGGAACGATTTATAATGGAACCATATTTGTTGATGAAAATCATTTTTACATAAAAGGAGACAAAATTCAAAAAGTCGGCAAAGACGCTTATACTGCCGAAAAAGCCAGTGTTTCTACATGTGACGGTGATCCGCCGGCATGGAAAATTACCGGCAGAGACCTAAAGGTTACCGTGGAAGGATACGGTTTTGTGAAACATGCGGCGCTTTGGGCAAAGAAGGTTCCCGTACTTTATACCCCGTTTCTTGTTTTTCCCGCAAAGCTGAAACGCCAGACAGGCT
The DNA here is from genome assembly GCA_050123915.1 of Desulfobacterales bacterium. Classification (GTDB taxonomy): domain Bacteria; phylum Desulfobacterota; class Desulfobacteria; order Desulfobacterales; family UBA11574; genus UBA11574. Next base: position 13,746 of record JASFGF010000004.1, read on the forward strand.
TACTGACGCCTTTGGTCGGTTATTCAGACCGTAAAGGGGGTGAATATCTCCAACCGTTGTTCTGGGCCATCAATGAGAGCTCGGATGCAACATTTTATGCTCACCATATGAGCCGTCGCGGGGAAAAGCTGGGTCTGGAATACCGTTATGTTTTAGATGAACAAACAAAAGGGACCCTGATGGCTGATTTTTTAGATGACAGGCAGGTGGATGACGGATCTCCCGGTTCAGAGAAATGGGGATATGAAGGCGACGGTGTATTACGTCCCAACTCCGATCGTTACTGGTTCAGGATGAAACATGATCAGCCGCTGCCTAACGGGTTCTTTGCAAGACTTGACATAGACTACGTAAGCGATCAGGATTACTTTAGTGAATTCAGAGAGGGATATACGGGATTTAATGAAACCGAAAAGTATTATCTCAAAGAATTCGGAAGGGGTTTTGATGCATATGATGATCCCGTACGACTCAACAGGCTCAATGTCAACAGAAACTGGCCTCTTTACAGCCTTAATGCCGAGTTGCGATGGTACGACGACGTCATAAAGCGTCGCCAGGAAGAGACGGATACAACCGTACAGCGGCTGCCGGTGATCACCTTTGACGGCTCAAAACAAAAAATTTCAACCTCTCCGTTTTATTTTGACCTTGGTTCCGAGTACACTTACTTTTACAGTGAAGACGGCCCGAGGAATCATCGGATGGATGTTCATCCCAGATTTTATCTGCCTTACAATTTAAGAAGCTTTTTCACCATTGAACCCTCCGTGGGTCTCCGTGAGACGGTTTGGCATCTTGATAAAACGGAGTACAGTTCTTCGGATAAAAAAACACTTACCAGGGAACTGTATGATATAAAGGTAGATCTTTCTTCTGAAGTCTATCAAGTATTCAATATAGAGGGAAAACGTGTTGATCGAATCAAACATATCATAAGGCCTCAAATCATCTACGATTACATCCCTGAAAAGGATCAGTCTGAATTGCCCTCTCTAGACGGCATCGATCGGATTGGGAGGGTAAACCTGATTACATATTCGCTCACAAACACATTAACATCGAAGTCGAAAAAGAATACAGGGGGAATTAAGCGCCTTTCTGTGGATAAACCAGCTACCGATGGCAGTTATGAACCGCCGATGTATGGTTACAATGAGTTCTTGCGGTTCAAGCTGCAACAAAGTTATGACATCAACAAGGAAAAAGAGGACGATCCCGAGCCGTTTTCTCCGATACACGGTGAGCTTGAACTTTATCCTGTAAGATATTTTTCCGTAAAAGCGGATGCTGACTGGTCACATTATGACACCAACTTCCGGTCACGAAATGTTGCTGCAACGATTTGGGATGTTCGTGGGGACAAATTGTTGGTTGATTATCGTTATCAAAGAGACACCAGTGAGACCGTCTACACCAATCTTGGCTTAAAGATATCAGACAGACTCTCAATGCGTGGAGAGTATGAACGCAACATATATGATAGCAAAGACTTAAAATACGGTTTCGGGTTTTTATACGAAACCCAGTGCTGGTCATTTGATTTCAATCTTACCAAGGAAGAAAATGATTTGAGCTTTATTTTTATGATCACACTTTATGGGATTGGAGAGATTGGGCTAAAATAAAATCAAACTGGACTTATTCATTTAAAGAGAATATATTAACAGTTTAAATTTTCACCGGACAATTTTTCTTATTAACATTTTTCCGGTCTGCGGCACTGTACCAGCGTTGCTGAAAATTAAAAATGCAAAACTTGAACCCCAGATAAAATGACACTATCAGAACTTGAATATTCATGGTATGTCCTGCACACAAAAAGCAGGTTCGAAAACGTGGTCAACGAAGGCCTGATCAAAAAATCCATGGAGGTTTTTCTGCCCAAAGTTCAGGTCAGAAGCAGACGCCGTGACCGGAAAGTGATGATCAGAGTTCCACTTTTTCCAGGATATCTGTTTGTGAAAAGCAATTTGGATCCGGTCGAACACCTTGAAATTGTAAAAACAGTCGGGGTCGTTCGCTTCATCGGCAACAAAGAGGGCCCAGTTTCTGTTCCTTCAGATACCATAGACTCATTAAAGATTATGGTTAAAGGGGACAATACCATTACTACAGGCAGCCGTTTTAGAAAAGGGGATAGGGTTATCGTCGTTCATGGACCATTTGCCGGTGTCATCGGTACGTTTGCTCGATACAGGGGAAAAGGACGTGTGATCGTTAACATCGAAGCACTTGGACAGTATGCAGGTGTGGACGTTAGTGAAGAGGATATTGAGATACTACCGGGAATATTGTCATAACCACTTGACTTACTCCAGGTTTGCATTTTATAAGGTTTTAATTTCCTGCTGAGTTCATCCTGTGGGAGTTCTATGAAATCGCCGTGCGGTTTTTTGGATATTTTGACATTTATGGTTTTTGCCGTAAACAGAACACATTTAATTAATTTTAGAAATTACAAGATGTTAAATAGTCGCCAGATATTGTAAGAAGGAGGATATATGAACAAGTTGGAGCTGATTTCCGCTTTGAAAAACGAAGCAAACATTTCTAAAACAGAAGCGGCAAAAGTGGTCCAGGTGTTTTTTGATAACATGGCAGATGCCATGGTAAAAGGTGAACGCGTTGAGATTCGGGGCTTATGCAGTTTTTTTGTTAAAAACTATAAAAGCTATACCGGAAGAAATCCTAAAACCGGGGGAAAGGTTCAGATTAAACCCAAGAGACTCCCATTTTTTAAATCCGGAAAAGAATTAAAAGAACGTGTAGACAGTTAAATTTGTGACTGGTTTTCAATCGATGTTTGGATTTGAGTCGATATTGGGTCAAGAAAAGCCGATTCGACTTTTGACGACGCTTCTTCGAAATGAGACCATACCTCATGCCCTTCTTTTCCTCGGAATTGAAGGTGTGGGCAAAAAAACTGCAGCTATGGCGATGGCTATGGCAAGTAACTGCATGGGTCATGGGGATGAAAATCTTCCTAAAGAGAAAAAAATTCGAGCTAACCGTAGCACGATTCAGGAAATAACAACAAAAAGCGGAATTTGTGGATGTTGCAAATCATGCAGTAAAATCAAGTCCGGTAATCATCCGGATATTATCCTCGTAAAACCGACGGGTAATTTTATCAGGATTAATCAAATACGTAATCTTTGTAATACCCTCACCATGAAACCATATGAGGCAAGATTGCGTGTGGTCATTATAAGCGATGCTCAGGCGATGAATCCTGCAGCAGGTAATGCCCTCTTAAAGATGTTGGAGGAACCTCCGGCTCGAACTGTTCTGATACTTACTGCAGTGCATACATCTGATCTTCTTCCCACGATCGTTTCACGCTGCCAGCATATTAGATTTGGCCCGATTCCCCACAGTCACATCGAGACGCTGCTCATCGAAAAACAAGGCGCCAGTCACGATGATGCCAAGATAATTGCGATTATGGCAAACGGCAGTATTTCAAAGGCCCTTTCCATGATGCGTCACATAAATAAAATAAACTGGATCAAGCGAAGGGTTTGGCTGCTAAACAGCGTTGAATCATTATCTTTAATGTCTATCCCTTCGCGCCTGGCATTTGCAGAAAATCTGTCGAAAAATAAAGAAGCCCTTGCCGACTCTTTGGAGGTGATGAAATCCTGGTTCAGAGATCTTGTTATCTGTAAATTTCACCCAGCACAAATCATGAACAGAGATTTGAGAGAAAAAATTCAACAAAGTGCCAAAAACATGGCCGTTGCTTCACTTCTTAGAAAAATAGACGATATTCAATTGGCACAAAAAAATATTCAGGCTAACATCAATTTGCGGCTCACATTGGAAGTTTTGATTATGCGACTTGCTAAGGTGTAACCTCAATTGAGGTGTGAGTCACAAGTTGCAGTGTGCGAAACTCTCGTTAAAAATTCGTAAAAATTAAATATATGAAAAAAGCCGTCGGAATAAGATTCAAACCTGCCGGAAAGGTTTATGATTTTGATAGTGGTGCATTTGTCCTTAATCGAGGAGACCATGTCATTGTTGAGACTGAACAAGGGCTCGGATTGGGAATGGTGGTGGTCCCTCCGGTACCATACGATCAGTCTGCGGCGAACCAATTGGGAAAGCCTCTTAAAAAAGTGTTTCGCCTGGCAAGCCAGGGAGACTTCCTTCAAAGAGAGAAAAATACTGAGACAGAAAAACAGGCCCATAGCTACTGTTTGAGCTGTATTCGGGAACTTGAGCTTAAAATGAATCTTTTTAACGTTGAGAGCTCCTTTGATGCGAGTAAATTGACGTTTTTTTTCACATCCGAAGGTCGTGTTGATTTCCGTCAACTCGTAAAAATGCTGGTTAAAAAATTCGGTGTCAGGGTAGAGATGCGACAGGTTGGCATCCGTAATCAGGCAAAAATGTGTGGTGGTATAGGAAGGTGCGGGCGTGAAATATGTTGTTCCGCATTTATCGAGAAATTCGGGCCGGTTTCCATAAGAATGGCAAAAGAACAAGGGCTGTCGTTAAATCCCACTAAAATTTCCGGGCAATGTGGCAGACTCATGTGTTGTCTAACTTTTGAGCATGAAATGTATAAAAAAATAAAAGAAAAATTCCCCAAAGTCGGGAAAGCGGTTAAAACTAAAAATGGAAATGGCAAAGTGATACGCCATGATGCAATTCACAATCGCATTTCGATTCGTTTAGAAGATGGTCAGGAAATAGAGGCACGGATCGATGAGATCATAAATGAATGAGGATTGGTGAGTTTTTATTGTAAAAACCAATCTATGAAGCGATTCAATAAATAAAAACACCTCGATTCCTGAAATAGATAGTACGAATCACGAACGCATACTTGGGAGAAAGAAATGGTCACCCCTTTTTATATAACCACACCGATATATTATGTGAATGCCAGGCCCCATCTTGGGCACGCTTATACAACGATCGTGGCCGATGTTGCCTGTAGATTTCATTCCATGCTCCAGGCACAGAGTTTTTTTCTAACAGGTACCGATGAACATGGGGATAAAGTCGTTCGAGCTGCCAAGAAAGAGAATTTGAGTCCCAGGACCTACGTTGACAAAATAAGCGGGCTTTTCAGAGATCTTTGGCCCGAACTTAATATCAAATACAGTTATTTCATCCGTACGACGGATGCTTCCCATATGGTGTTGGTCAAACAGATCATGCAACAGATTTATGATTCAGGGGATATCTATTTCAGTGAATACCAGGGGATGTATTGCTTTGGGTGTGAGCGCTTTTATATGGAACGGGAGTTGGTTGACGGCAAGTGCCCTGATCACGAAACAACGCCTGAACTCATAAAAGAATCCAACTACTTTTTCAAGATGAGTCTCTATCAAGACTGGCTGATTGATCACATTCACGCCAATTCTGATTTCATAACTCCGAAACGCTATAGAAATGAAGTCCTATCCTTTCTCAAAGAGCCCCTGGAGGACCTCTGCATATCCAGACCTAAAACGCGCCTGAAGTGGGGGATTACACTGCCCTTTGATAAGGAATATGTCACCTATGTTTGGTTTGACGCGCTTTTAAACTACGTTTCAGCCTTGGGATATCCGGACGACGATCGGTTTAAAACTTTCTGGCCGCATGCCCGGCACATTATCGCCAAGGATATCTTGAAACCCCATGGCATTTACTGGCCAATCATGCTCAAGGCGGCAGGAATTCCAGTATACAAGCATTTGCATGTCCATGGATACTGGAATGTCGATCAAAGCAAAATGTCCAAAAGCATCGGGAATGTCGTAGAACCGCTTCAACTTAAAAATGTTTACGGTCTCGATGCATTTCGATTTTTTCTGATGAGAGATATGACTTTCGGACTCGATTCCAATTTCAGTGAAGAAGCGTTGGTACAACGAATTAATTCTGATCTTGCGAATGATCTTGGAAATCTATTCAGTAGAGTTATTGCAATGGTCCACAAATATTTTTCCGGCGTCGTTCCTGAAATTGATATTAAGATGGAAAGTGAATTAGACCACGGTTTGGAATCGGAGGCATTAGACACCATTGCCAGGTTCGAAAAACATATGAATAGATTTGCCTTTAACAAAGCGATCACGGCAATTTGGGAATTTATCAACCATATGAACAAATATATTGACCTTACGGCCCCTTGGGTGCTTGCGAAGAAAAAAACCAGCCGAAAACAGCTTGAAGTCGTCATTTACAACCTCCTTGAATCTCTTAGGATAATATCTGGTCTCATCTATCCAATAATGCCGGAAACTGCGGAAACCATGCAAAAACATCTCGGTATTGATACAAAGGAGCAGTCTTTTAGTCTTGATATCCTTAAAAAGTGGAAAACCCTGATGTCCGGAACGAGGGTGCCGAAATCAATTACGCTTTTTCCAAGGATCGATCTTAAAAAGGAACCTGTGGCATTACCCGGAAAAAAGGATAAAAGAGATATGGCGCTTGACATTAAACCCGAGATAACTCTCGAAGAATTTCGTAAAATAGATCTCAGGGTCGCCACCGTCATTCATGCCGAGGCGCTCCCTCGGGCAAAAAAATTGTTAAAGCTTGAGGTTGATATGGGGGAAAGGCGGACCATCGTGGCCGGTATATCGAAAAACTATTCTCCAGAAGATCTGGAGGGGAAGCAGGTTGTTGTCGTTGCGAACCTGAAACCAGCCAAATTGATGGGGATACTCTCTAATGGTATGTTGTTGGCTGCTGTTGATAAAGATAGCTGTTCGGTTGCAACTTTGGACAAAAAGGTGACACCAGGTACGTCTCTTAGTTAGTGCTCATCCAGAAATGGTCTTTTTTGTCCTGCTCGCCGTTCTCCGCGGGTTTACGGCTGCGGCGTACAGACGTACGCTTCACCGAAAACCCTTGTGCGGCCTTGATCAGAACAAAAATTACTCATTTCTGAATTGAACATCCTTTGCGTTCATTTTGAATTTATGTGTGGACACTAATTTAAGCCCAAATTGAGTGTTTCAATAATGAAAAGGTTAACAAACTATAATTCAAGCAAGGCTTTGAAACTTAAGTTATTATAAGTAAAATATGATGCCCCGAAGAATCAAGACGGATACGGCGACTCCTGAAAGGCCTAACTGGCGGGAATATCAAGACGGCCTAAAATGGTCCGCAGCAAAAAAAAAAATCATAAATGCTTTCCTTAAGTATTCTGTTTTGGCGTTTCTTTTGTTTGTTGCGGTTTACGGGATAACCATTGGTCTTGGCGGGAAATCATTTTCCCATTTAGCAACAGAGTATTTCCCACCATCCAATGATGGGCATTCATTCGACAAAAAAAAAGTTCAAGCGCTGCTGAATCATGCATCCTTTGTTAACCTAAAGGAAAAAAGTTTCGATTTTGTTTCAAACGATCATACATTCAGGGTCGAGACCAGTCTTAACATTGGACTGCAAAATTACCTTCTATCAAAGCTTAACACCTCTACCGCACGATACATTGGAATTGTGGCCATGGATCCGGCTAACGGCAAGATTTTATCCATGGTGAGTTTTAATAAAGTCGATCCGTCCGATAACCCGTGCCTTGATAACAGGTTTCCGGCAGCGAGTATCTTTAAGATTGTTACCGCATCTGCGGCGATTGAAAAATATGGTTTTAGTTCAAACCATGTATTTACTTACAACGGCATGAAACACACGTTATATAAGTCTCAGCTTAAAGAGCGAAAGAACCGGTTTACCAATCGGATCACATTTAAGGATGCCTTTGCCCAGTCGGTGAATCCGGTGTTTGGGAAAATCGGCTCTCTTTACCTTGGCAAAGACACGCTTGAAGAATATGCGAAAGCGTTTGGTTTCAACCGAGACATTAATTTCGAAATTATAGTTGATCCCAGTTGTGTCGCTTTATCTGATAAGCCATACCAGTGGGCAGAGATCGCCTCTGGATTTAACAATAAAACAAAAATATCTCCCCTCCACGGGGCAATGATGGCTTCGGCAATCATCAATCAGGGGCGACTGTTGGAACCCACCATCATCGATCGGATCGTGAATGAAAAGGGACGCATCATTTACAAGGGTAAATTGGTTCCGATGAGTCAGGTGATGGCCCCGAATGCTTCCCAGACACTGAATCGTCTGATGGAAAATACCATAAAAAGTGGTACGGGCAGAAAGGCTTTCCGGCGGTACCGAAGAGATAAAATCCTCTCAAGGCTTAATATTGGCGGTAAAACCGGCTCCATTGACAATAAAACCCACGATGCACGGTACGACTGGTTTGTGGGTTTTGCGGAAGAAAAGAAAGCGGGGAAGAAAATCGCCTTGTCCGTTATTGTGGCCCACGAAAAATACATCGGGCTTCGTGCGAGTTATTACGCACGTATTGCGATGAAGAAGTATTTCAAGGATACATTTAAGAATAACCAAGACCTTGCAAATAAAGCAGGATGAGTTGGTTTTTTGGCAACACGATTATATTTGATAACTCAACAAGGAGATTTATCATGCCGGGCTTTGAAATATTTGGCGACGAAGAACGCAAAGAAGTTCAAGATGTCCTTGAGACGGGTGTGTTGTTCCGTTATGGCTTCGACGGCGTCCGAAAAGGGCACTGGAAGGCAAAAACATTTGAATCTGAACTGGCAAACCGAGTCGGTGCCGGGTATTGCCATCTCAGCTCCAGTGGTACCGCAGCGCTTCGTATTGCACTAGCAGCATGTGGCATCGGTGCCGGAGACGAAGTTATCGTCCCACCCTTTACGTTTATCGCAACCATTGAAGGGATTTTAGACGCCGGTGCAATTCCTGTTTTTTCCGAGATTGATGAAACACTTTGTCTGGATCCCGAATCCATTGAATCCGTTATTACCCCTCGGACAAAGGCTGTCATGCCGGTCCATATGTGCGGGGCCATGGCACATATCGAAGAGATACGAAATGTTTGCAATCAAAAGGGGCTTTTATTGATTGAAGACGCCTGCCAGTCCCTGGGCGCTACGTTTAACGGAAAATCGCTGGGTACATTTGGTCAAATGGGTTGTTTTTCATTCGATCCGGTCAAAACGATCACATGTGGTGAAGGCGGAGCCGTTGTTACCGATGATAAAGAGCTTTATACTCTTGCAGATGCATATGCTGATCACGGACATGACCACATCGGCAATGACCGAGGTCTCGAAGACCATCCAATTTTGGGAACAAATTTTCGTATCAGTGAGCTGAATGCAGCCGTTGGACTGGCTCAGCTTAAAAAGCTCGATGTCATCCTGGAAAAACAAAGGTTGCATAAAAAAACCATCAAAGATGCTCTTGACCAATTTCCTGAAATCAGTTTTAGAAGTATCCCTGATCCCAAAGGAGACTCAGCGACATTTCTCTCTTTCTTCCTTCCGGATGAATCTCGAGCCAGAGAGACGGCAGCGTCTTTAGGGAACGCAGGTGTTGATTCCTGCTTTTACTGGTATGACAACAACTGGCATTATATCAGACAATGGGATCATTTCAAAACACTCAAGTCTCCCGCCAGGCTGCCGATAACTCTAATCGAAGCATTGCCTGAATATGAAAAAATGCAATTCCCCAAGTCGGACAGTATTATGGGCAGAAATATATCCATGTTGATAAAACTATCCTGGACAAAGGAGGAGCTAACTCAGCGGATAGAAAAAATAACAGGTGTATTAAAAAAAAGTAAATAGGAAATAGTAAACAGGAAATAGTTGAAG
>JASFGF010000005.1:0-22570 GCA_050123915.1 Desulfobacterales bacterium
GGGTTTTAGCGGGGGATCTAGAACCAAAATCTTTATTTTGAGATGGCTTCTATCGAAGTGACGGGGTGTTTCTTGAAAACCGAATGCGATCGCCCTGAACATCTATGGGTTTTCTAATTCCTTTTTATCTAGGTCCGGCTTAAAGTCTTTCGCTTTTTTCATGGCATCTTCAAGTTTGGCCTTTACCTTGGCCGCCTGGCGAAAGGCCTTTTCTGCCTCCTTATCCGCCTGATCTACCTCTGATCTCAATTTTAATAATCGGTCTTGTTTTTCTTCCGAAAGCGGCTTGCTCTCCAGTTCGATCAGCTTTGCTCTGGCGGATTCTGCGATCTCTCGAGTTTTGGCTGCTTCCTTTTCGGCTTCATCGGCTTTTTTTTCGGCATCGTCAAGCGCATCCATGGCTACCGCCATTTCGCCGGCTGTCCCCTCTTCAGGTTCGGCATCCAGTGCGATGTCCTCGGCTGCCAAAACAAAAGCTGTGATCGGCAGACGAGATAAAAGTGTTTCTATGGGCCCGTCAATCGAACAGGTAATTTGATCACCCCGAAGCCGAAACGGCAAAAAGACCACAGCAGCGTCCGCTGAATATTCCGAAAGCTTATCTATATCAGTATTTGTGACAATTATCGGTTCAGCCTCGATTCTCGCTTCTTCAAGATTGTTTTTCAATTCCTTTAAATTTTCCGGCGTATCCGCGTTATAACCGGCAGCCAGCACCCGAATTTTGGCCGCGTCCCAGGGTTCGCTGCGGGTGATTAAATATCCGAGCAGCAGCATCAGACGACTGGTGGCGTCATTTAACCACCACACATCAATTCGCCGATCCTCACCGGGAATATTCTCAAGTACGTTCCATTTATCTTCATCGGCATCCAGAACCAAAATATTTCGCCCCAGACGATACGCCGCTCTCAAATTTCGTGCAAGGTTGATTTTTCTTTGCTCATTTGTGATTTCCGATTCAGGGTCCAACCAGTTGAGGAGAATGGTGTTGGCTTTCAGTGGTCCGATACCGGTGGACTGAATCAGGGTGTTTAAGGCGATATCGAGATCCGGAGCAAAAACCACTAGCGGAAACGCCGCAAAACCATGGGCAGCAATATCCGACCGGAGTTCCGATTCGCTTTCCTCCTGGAGTTTCAGCATCTTGACCCCTTCTCCTTCTAAAATTTTAACAACGGTTGTCAGTCCGCTTTTTCCCTCGATCCATGAGGCAAAGCGCAGCAGCCCGGGACGTCGCTCAGCATACTTGGAAAATGCAAGGATCTGGGGACGCCAGTCACGATCATGTTCCGGTTCGATATACGCATTTAAAAGATTCTCCCTGGTACGCTGTAAATAATAAGAACGACGACTGTCAGCCCATCTTGCCGGACCACTTGTACGTTTGAGATATTGATGGATGGCGAACAATATGGAAACGGCAATCAGTCCCACCTTATAATCAATAGCCAGCATCACCAGAAGACAGGCCAGAAAACCCAAGAGGCTGAGACGCAAATCAAACCATTTGAACTTCGGGCGAAAAGAGGGGCTGGCGGTCCGGGCTTCGTAAAACGTTGCGTAATTGAGCAATCCATAGGAAATAAGAAAAAACATGGAGACAACACGAGCGATGAGATTCAGCTGCCCCAAACCAATGGTTCCAAGAGCGATGGCTGCCGACAACAGCACCGCACGCCGTGGATTATCCAAAGGGCCGTCCCCCTTGGCAAACGGCAGCAGAATGGGAAATATCCGATCTTTGGCAAGAGACTGAAAAATCCTCGGTGCCCCCAAAAAAGAGGCCATTGCCGATGATAATGTGGCGGCCACGACGCCGGCATCAATCAGAAAGTTAAAACGTGCCACCCGTTTCATTGCGTTGTAATCCTGGACCAATATCTCCCTGGGAAGAACACCGGCAAACAAAATGGCAGCACCAAAATAAACGAGAATCGAAATACCCACCGCCATAAAAGTTCCCATTGGCAAGCTCCTACCGGGGTCTTTCAGATCTCCTGACATGCTAACGCCCTGGGTAAAACCGGTCACCGCCGGAAAAAAGATGGCAAACAACACCCAGATATCGAGGCTTTGGGCAGGAGGTTTCCAGTTTTCCACCATTGTCGAAAACTCCCAGCGTGGGATGCCGCCAATAAAAAAAGACAATAGCGCACCCACTAAAAGCACCATAACGACATACTGGAAACGGGTCGCCCAATCCGCGCCCAACCAGGCAAAGATAAACAATAAAACCATGGCTAATACTGCTATAATCCTGGGATTGGTAAATATATTTTCCGGTAGCAGCACCGTCATGGCTTCACCGAATCCAATACAGTAAAAAGCGATGGACACCGATTGCGCCAAAAACAGAACCAAACCGATGGCACCTCCGAATTCCGAGCCAAGGGTCCTTGAAATCAAGTAATAATCGCCGCCCCCCTTGACTTTAATATTGGTGGCGATTGCTGACAAAGATATACTCGTCAGAATGGAAATCGAATTGGCGATGGCGATAATGATTAAGGCCCTTCCAAATCCTGCGCTGCCCACCACATAGCCCAGCCTTAAAAATAAAATGATGCCTAAAATGGTTAAAACGCTGGGCGTAAAAACGCCGGAAAAGGTTCCCAGTTTGCCTTCATTTTGATGTTTTTGGGACATGGCATCGATAATTGCCATATGTTCTCCAGTCTGATGAAAATCGATGTTTGGACGTGTTGAAACCCTGAAATCATTATCTAATATTTTGCAACAATCCGTCTATTTTTGTTTCAACAGGATGCGTCGGGTTACCAGGGGTGAAAGGACATAAAGAAACATATACGTTAACGCTACATATCCCAAATAGGGTGTAAATATGGAAATAATCAGCAATATCATATTCAGGCGGCCAAACCAAAAATGTTTGTCCATAAAACGGCCGAGATGCAGATAGCGAATGGGATAAAAATTCATTAAGATCGCTGTAAAAATCATTAAACCGAAGCAGAAAACACCCCAGTGGCGAGCCCATTCTGAAGATCCCGCAACAGCCTGGTTGAACATGATCAATGGGGCGGCGACCAGTAATGCCGCTGCCGGCGTCGGCATGCCTTTAAAAAATCCGGGAACCGGGGTGCGGTCAAATGTAAAGTAAACCAGCCTGGCGACCCCTAAAAGTGCATAGAGTAATGCAATCCATTCGATGGGAAGTTGCCGGATCACGGGATCAGATGTATCTGAGAAAGATAAATAAAATATCCAGGCCGGGACGATACAGAAACTGACAGCATCGGCAATGTCATCAAGAATGCCGCCAAAGCTGATCCGAGGTGTCCGTTCCTGTTCGGGAAAAGGTTCTGTCAGGCCGAGTTTTCGTGCCAGAGCACCGTCGAGTTTGTCGAAAATAGCAGCGCCGATCAAACAAAGATAGGCCTCACGAAAACGATCCTGATACGCAAAAAGGACGGCCAAAAGTCCCATTATTGCGTTCATGATGGTCAGTGTGTTTGGGAAAAAAGACAAAATGTTCCGCCGCAATCGTTCATCCTCATCACAGATTTCGTCTAAGAAATAGGTCCCGTATTTCCGACAATATGCAGCGATCGATCCAAAATTGATGATCAAGAAGATGATCTCGATTAAAAACAAAACACGCAAGGGTAGATTCCCGAGCCAGGAAATCCAGGTATAAACCTTGAAATCCGGCCCCCCGGTTACAAAAAAAGCATGAGCATACAAGAGCGTACCGATGGGAGCCGCCACGATGGTTCTGAGCCGTGTAAACTCTTTTACCTCCGGTTCCGGTCCTGTGCGCATGGCGAAAAAACGCATAAAATAGGCAAAATTATCACGAATTAAAACGGTTACACAAAGTATCAGGACAAAAATGCTGTGCAGCAATTCAGCTTTGGTACCGGCAACCGAGGTAAAAAGAAGACGCCACATGGCACCCACGGCCACCAGCGGAAAAATGGTTGAATAAACAATCTTGTCCATGACTCGGTCGGCAAGATGCGCCAATGTGGAGTGCAACTGAAAGCGGGTAGCCAGCCACCCGTCGATCAAATCAAAGCACATTGAAATAAACAGCAGCATCACGCCCACAGTGTAAAGCATCGGGTTGCGGGTCCACATAACTGCAAAGGCGCAAAGCATTCCACCAAAAACAAGTGGCGGCCTGCCGTAAACCAGTAATGCTGAAAACTTTCTCTGAAAATTGAGTTTTGCCGACATGCTTTCTCTTTTCTCTTGATATTTTAGGAGATTCGAAGCTTAATGAACGCTTTGGCTACATCGCTATATTATTCTTCACCTCTCGTTCAGTCAACCCAATAAATGGAATGGGTACTCCCCATTAAAATTGACATTTAAAAATTTTGGGCTATACTTGTTAAAAAAGACCAACATCGGTTGAAACCACTCACCCAAAAGCCGCTTTAATATTGAACAACCTTAATTCCAAGTGGTGTAAAAATGTATTCTAAGTTGACGTCGTTTTTAAGAACCTTCCTTTACTTCAGCCTTATTTTCTGGGCAATGTCATCCGGTAATCTTTTCGCCAAACCCGCTGCAAAGGGAGAGAGCCCTAAGGGGTCTGTTTCAACCCAGACCGCCCAGACAAGCAAAAACAAGATAAATTCCCCTCAGATTGAGGCCGAAAAGAACGACACCCCCACTCCAAAAGAAAAAGCTGTGGACAAAGCCGGCCAAAGAATTGGAGAACGTATCGACAAATTCAGTGATGCAGCATCTTCAAAACTTGGGAAATGGATAGATACCGAGGTTTTCTTAGGAATTACCTGGTTAAAACTGCTCTTTTGCCTGTTGTTGACCTTTCTGGTGATCCTTTTGGAGCGGATGCTTAGATGGGTGATCAACATTGCCATTCGAAAGATACCGCCGCATGAAGACATTATCTCATGGAGAAAACGATTTCTGGAATCCCTCTCCAGTCCCTTTTCCCTGTTTGTCTGGTCGTACGGCATTTACGGCGCCTTATCCCCCTTGTACACCCACTTCCAAACAAAAACCGGAGAAAACCTGGTACATCTGGTGGCCCAGAAGGCTGCATATGTCGGTGCAACCATCGCCATTATTTGGTTTATCCTCCGTCTGGTAGGGGTTTTGGACGTTTATCTGAAAAGATGGGCGGCGGCTACCGAAAGCACCATCGACGACATGTTGGTTCCCATAGTCGGCAAAACGATTCGGCTGTTTATTATTCTCATCGGTGCTATGATCATCATTCAGAATATGACCGGACTTAAAATCGGCCCTTTGCTTGCCTCTCTGGGCATCGGCGGTCTGGCCGTGGCTTTGGCTGCCAAAGATTCCATCGCCAACTTTTTCGGAACGCTGACCATCCTTTTCGACAAGCCGTTTCAGGTGGGCCATCGAATCACCATTGACCAATATGACGGGACCGTTGAAAACGTCGGCTTCAGAAGCACAAGAATTCGAACATTGACCGGTCATCTGGTAACCATTCCCAATGAAAAACTGGTTAACTCTTCCTTGGAGAACATCGGTGAAAGGCCCTACATCCGATGGTTAACCAATATCGGGATTACCTATGATACTCCCCCTGACAAGGTGGAAAAAGCCGTACAAATCATCCGGGAAATTCTGGAAAATCACGAAGGGATGAAGGAAGATTTCCCTCCCCGGGTCTTTTTTAACGGCTTTAACGACTGGAGTCTGAATATAATGGTGGTGGTCTGGTATCATCCGCCCGATTACTGGGATTATCAGGCATGGCAGCAAAAAACCTGTCTTGAGACCATGCGCCGGTTTGAAGCCGAGGAAATCGATTTTGCTTTTCCGTCCCGAACCATCTACGTAGCCAACGACGATAAACGCCAGCTTAAATTAAAAATGCTCAAAGGTGAGGAATCCTGATCTTTTTATAGCGGAAAGGAATGACGTTATGCCGAGATTTATTAAAAGACAACTTAAGAAGGCGGGATCTTCCCCGGGAACACTGGTTCATGTTGGTGAACAAAAGGTGGATGAAACCCGAATCACTCTCATTGACTATGATGATGTGCATTTGCAAGAAAGAGTTCTCGACGGCATTGAAGAGGCGTTTCCACTTAAAGATTTGCCCACGGTGACCTGGATCAACATCGACGGCTTGCATGAAATAAACACCGTCGAAAAAGTCGGTCAACATTTTAACCTCCACCCGCTGGTTCTGGAGGACATCTTAAATACCGGCCAGCGACCCAAAACCGAGGAATTCGACGACGCTATTTTTGTCGTCTTGAAAATGCTCAATTATGACAAAGACGCTGAAAAAATTCTATCGGAACAGTTCAGCCTGTTTCTGGGGTCGAATTTTCTGATTACTTTCCAGGAAATCCAGGGCGATGTTTTCAGAACCGTCAGAGAAAGAATCCGAAAGCCCAAAACCCGAATTCGCAAAGCAGGATGCGATTACCTGGCCTATGCCCTGATCGATGCCATTGTGGATAACTACTTTGTCATTCTGGAAGCACTGGGCGACAAAATTGAAGATCTTGAAACGGAACTCCTTGATCATCCCACCCGTGACACTCTGGAAATCATCCACGAGATGAAACGAGAGATGATATATCTGCGCAAGCAAATCTGGCCAATTCGGGAAATCATTAACGGCCTGGTAAAAAGTGAATCTTCTCTGATTCAGGAACAGTTGCATGTCTATTTCAGGGATGTCTATGACCATACGATACAGATTATCGATACCATTGAATCGTATCGGGATATTCTGGCCGGCATGCTGGATATCTATCTGTCCACCCTGAGCAACAGAATGAACGAGGTCATGAAAGTGCTGACCATCATCGCCACCATCTTCATTCCCATCACATTTGTCGCCGGGATTTACGGCATGAATTTTAAGTTTATGCCGGAACTCGAATGGCGGTGGGGGTATTTTATGGTATGGGCCATTATTATCGTCGTCGCGGGGATAATGCTCTGGTTCTTCAAAAAAAAGCAATGGTTGTGAAACCATACAAGACCCTACATATAATTGATCAATGAACCTTTTTTACAAAAGGAGGTAATCCATGTCCGCAATAAAATCGAAACTCAAACCCAAAAGGCGCAGGGTAACCTTCTCCCTGATCTCTCCCGATGCCAAAGAGGTGATACTCATGGGTGATTTCAACCAGTGGAATCCAAAAGTCCATCCCATGAAAAAAAACAAAAACGGTGGCTGGGAAAAAACGACCCTTCTCTTTCCCGGAACATATGAATATCGCTTTATGGTGGATGGGCAATGGGAAAATGATCCCGAAAACATTCAAACGCGCACCAACCGATTCGGCACTAAAAATAATTTTATTGTCGTTCCGTCGAAATAAGTGCTCTGTCCTTGATGATTCAACGGTTAAAACGGCGATTTCGACGGCTCTCCGGATAGATCTTCAATGACTCCTTTAATGCTGTACATCAAGGGCCACTTTTAAATTCAGACCGTTCAAACACTTAACCCACGATCTATCACCCGAAAACATCATTGCATACCCCTGTTTGGGAAAGGAATTGAACAAATGGACCCTGAAACAGTTGAGTTTCCAAATCTCCCCGAACGCTTGAGCGGACTTGGAGAACTGGCAGACAATCTCTGGTGGAGCTGGCATCCCGCGGCAAGAATGCTCTTTAAAATGCTTGACCGGCAGGCGTGGAAAGAGAGCGGGCACAATCCCGACAAGATGCTCAGAGAGATGCCGGCTGAAATTTTGGCGTCTGCCGCTGCCAACGACGATTATTTGCGAAATTATGATGGGGTGCTTTCCCAGTTTCACCAATATCTATCGGACAAATCGTGCCGATTTTTGAACGATTTTCCTTGTGATCCTGACACCTTTGCCGTCGCTTATTTTAGCGCCGAATACGGGCTTCATCGTTCATTGCCGTTTTACGCCGGCGGTTTGGGGTTTCTGGCCGGAGATCACATCAAAGAATGCAGTGACCTGGGTGTCCCCCTGGTGGCCGTCGGTTTCATGTATCCCCAGGGATATCTCCATCAACACATTCGCGAAGACGGCTGGCAGGAAAATATTCATGAAACCATCAACAGGGACGCCGCGCCAATTTCGAGGGTACTTGATAATGAAGGTAGGCAGGTTGTAGTCCAGGTTCCCTTTATCGATCCGGCAATCCATGTGGGCGTTTGGAAAGTAAACGTCGGTCGGGTCTCTTTGTATCTATTGGATACGGATATCGAGAACAATGATCCCTGGAACCGCGGCATATCGGCCCGTCTTTACATCGGAGACACCGAACAGCGACTGCGCCAGGAAATCGTTCTGGGTATCGGCGGCGCCGAAGTTTTGGAAATTCTGGGAATCAAACATTACTTGATGCATCTTAACGAAGGCCATGCCGTCTTTGCCCTTTTGGAACGCATTCGTGACCGGATGCTGGAGGGCATGCCTTATCCTGAGGCCATTGAACAGGTGAAAAATACCACCGTGTTTACCACGCATACGCCGGTCCCTGCCGGTCATGATGTCATCCCGTTTTACCTGATGGAAAAATATTTTCATGCCTACTGGCCGACTCTGGACTTAGATCGCGACGCCTTTCTTCAGCTGGGAATCCACCCTGAGCAACCCCAGGCAGGATTTAACCTGACCGCCTTTGCCCTCAGAATGTCGACCTATCGCAACGGCGTCAGCAAACGGCATGGAGAAGTGTCCAGACAGATGTGGCAAAGTCTCTGGCCGGACGCATCCGAGTCAGAGATTCCTGTGGGTCATATCACCAACGGGGTCCATGTCCCCACCTGGATTGAACCCCGGATGAAACGTCTTTTCGATACCCATTTGGGCCCTGAATGGCTGGCCGATCATGACAATTCCCTTGTCTGGGAACTGATCGACAACATCCCGGAGGAAGCGCTGTGGAGAACCCATTACTGGTTAAAAATAAAACTCATCGATGCCGTCCGGGAGCGATCACGCCTTCGCTGGGCCGGAGATCGTGTCAGCCCGTCCATCGTGATTGCCGGCGGAACGCTGCTCGATCCGTCGGTGTTAACCCTGGGTTTTGCGCGTCGTTTCGCCACCTACAAACGGGCAGACCTGCTTTTTTATGATATGGAGCGCCTGAAAAAACTTCTCAACGACCGCTGGCGGCCCATCCAGATCATCTTTGCCGGCAAGGCACATCCTGCCGACGATCCCGGCAAGCAGCTTATTCAAAGAGCGTTTAATACCGCCCGTGATCCGGGAACCGGGGGGCGTATCGCTTTTGTGGAAGACTACGGGGAACAGTTGGCGCAATACCTGGTTCACGGCGTGGATGTGTGGCTGAATAATCCGTTGCCTCCCATGGAAGCCAGCGGAACCAGCGGCATGAAAGCGGCCTTGAACGGTGTGCCTCAGCTCAGCATCATGGACGGTTGGTGGATAGAGGGCTTTAACGGTCAAAACGGCTGGGCATTCAGTCACAAAGAAGTGGACGGCAACCGGGATGCTGCGGATGCCGCCGAACTCTACCGCATTCTTGAAGAAGAAGTCATTCCACTGTATTATACCGTATCGGATGACGGCGTTCCTCTGGACTGGGTTAATGTCATGAAAAATTCCATCAAGAGTAATGCAGCAAAATTTTCGGCCCGGCGAATGGTCAAAGAATATATCGAAAAATTTTATGCCAAAGGCCTTGAAAGCGTCCTGCTGAATAAAGATGAAAGCTAACCCGATAAACGAGGAGGATCAAAAATGAGAAAAATTTCTATTTTTCTGGCGCATGTAATGATGCTGAGTACAATTTTGTTGGCAACGGCTTATGCCGGGGAACCACCAAAACCGTTCGATCTGACCATCGGAAAAACAACCTACGCACACGCCCTTGAAACACTTAAACAACGAAAATGGAACTATCAGGAATACATAAAAAAACAATTGAAACCCATCGACAAAAAGGATCCTGACCGCGATAAAAACACATTTTTATTCGTAAACACCAAAGATCTCGAAGGTGTTAAAAATATAATGATATTTTTTAATGGCAACTCGACACTGGACGCCTTGATTGTTGATCTGGATCCAAAATTTTTCTATGTTATTTGGGAGGAGTTGGATAAAAAGTATGATTTTGTGAGTAAAAACCTCGAGGGTGATTACTTTACGTCCGACTATCCTCGGGTATTGTGGCAAAAGGAAAGTGTTTACATAGAGCTTCAAAAAGTAAGCTCCCACTGGGTACGACTGATGTATGTCGAAAAATTACTCTATGAAAACTATAAAGACTTTCTCCAGAAAACTTACGAACCGTACCGACGCAAAAAATCAAGAAAAAGCTGGATGGATGATCTGTAGCCTAAAATTCGACGATGTTTTGAAAATTATCAATTATGTCTCGCACCCATATTTTTGTAGCATCTCATTATATGATGATGTTTTTATTTGCCTTTCAAGGAGCCGGAGATGACACCTAAACGTATTGCCCTGATTATCATCGCTATTTTGTTTGCCATTTTTATTCTTCAAAATGCCCGAGTGGTGGAAGTTCGATTTTTATTCTGGGGCACCGAGGCATCCCGGGCCATTGTTTTGCTGGTTACCTTCTTCCTCGGTCTTGTTTCCGGATGGCTGTCAGGCTGGAAACAAAAAAAGCCTGCCGAGAATACACCCAAACCGAATATGTCGTAAACCATAACGAATTATTTAATTTCTCGGGTTCCCAACCATACGTATTCACGGGGTTTGCCACCCCGCGTAATGATATTTGAAATCTCCTTTAAAAAATCGGCAACCTGATAACTTGCCAGATTTTAATCTTTTGCAACTTCACCAGGGTCGCTTAGATTTTTTACAAGACGAAATTCCAGGGGCTTTTGAGTGTCCAGGTGAACATCCCTCTGGGGAAAGGCAATGACGATCCCCGCCTCGCGGAAAAGTTTGTCAATATGAAAACGGATATCGCTTTCAATGATGCGCCGATCCATGATGCGGTTCATGCTGATCCAGAAGTAAAGATCAAAGATCAGGGCATTGTCCCCAAAATCGTTAAAGAGCACAAAGGGTTTAGGAACCTTCCTTACCCTTGTATGTTCGCCGGCAACCTGGAGCATAAGACGCTCTACTTCACGAACCGGAGAACCGTAAATAACCCCTACGGTCACCTGGGCTCTCACCTCTTTGTCTGAAAGGGTCCAGTTAATGATATTTTTCTCTAAAAAGCTGCTGTTGGGCACTAAAATTTGGACATTGCCGCCGGTGCGAATTCGCGTACAGCGCGCGCCGATCTCCTCCACCATGGCGAACATCCCTTCGATTTCAACCAGGTCCCCGATCTTTATCGGTTGCTCCGCCATAACGATGAAGCCGCTGATGAAATTGTTAATCAGGTTCTGGGCCCCGAAACCAACGCCGATGGCAACCGCACCACCTAAGAATGTGAACAGCGTCAAAGGCATGTTGACCACGCGCAGAGCAAGGAGAATAATCAAGAATACGACAATATAATTGATAATCTTCTCAACGGCCGCCGTCGTGGTCTCTTTCATGTGGACACGCGCTAAAAGACCTCGAACCCAAAAAAGAAAGATTCTTTTGACAAATATAAACCCGACAATCAGGATGATCAGGGCCATGACCAGTTTCTTTACCGTCACCCCGTGTTCGTCGATCACCCACAATTCCAGATCCCAGATGTTTGTTACCTTGCCTGTCAGCGCGGTGAGTTTTTTCCACAAATCAACGTGTTCGCCTTTATGGGCAATCTCATCCATAAGCCGCTGGTTCAACCGTAAGGTGGCTTGCAGCATCGACAAATATTCGACACCGCCTCTTTCCAACGTCCTTAAGGCACCCAATCTATTTTCCAGCTCGCGTCTTAAATCTTTTGAATACCCTTGATCGGACAATTGTTTTTCCAGGGATGTAATTTGGGGCTGGAGACTGTTTTGATAGCTTTCCTGAAGTCGCACGGCGCGTTCAATTTTTACTTTACCGGCTTCAATCTCTTTTTTCCAGGCATCTATTTTTTCTTGATCCACCCCGTCTTTGACAAGGGCGTAGCGATTTCTCCACACCTGTTCCTGTTGATTTAACAGGTTCAGCATATCCTCTGTCTGTTCCAAGAGCTGCTGGGAGGCTTCCCGCTTGGCGTCGGCAGCCTCTAATCTGGCCTTGGCCAAGGCAATATCGGTCTTTTTTCTGGCATTCGCGAGTCTTTCCTGGGCCTGAAGCCAGGCGGTTTCCACCTTCATCTGTCCACGGAGCTGATCCTTCTGTCGCTTTTGAAGGTCATCCCTGTTCCGACTGATGGCTTCGATCTGTTTTTCCAGGTCAGCATTGTCAAAATGCAAGTTTTTTCTGACCCAAATGAGATTCTGCTGTGTAACATCCTCATTTTGTTCGGCAAGTCGAACTTCGATAGAAAGGTTTTGTCTGATTGTCCGTTGCAAATCGAAAATCGCCTGAGCAGTCTCCAGTGTCAATCGGGCTTGCTCGAGTTCCCACCTCAGTTTTCCAGTCACCTCTCCGGGTTCCATTTCTCCCAGCTTTTCTTTGGATTTTCGCAGATCCTGCCCGCTTTCTTCCAGCTTCTCTCTGGCGTCCGCCAAAGCCTTCTCGGCCAGGCTAATCCCCAAAATGGCGGTTTCCTTCTTATGGTCGTCGGTAATCAACTTATCGAGGATGGTGTCATAAAAACTCAGGGAATACGGCGGATTTTTAGAAAGGGTTACCTGCTGCTGAGTCTGCTCTTTTTCTTTCAAAAGGGCTTCTTCTTTCTCCAGGATTTTCTTTTTCTTCAAGGCTGTTAAGAGTCGCTGATAGACGCTGTTTAATTCCCGGAGCTTTACTGTTCGTTCCTGTAACTGGGGCAGGGTTATTCCCAATTGTTGTGCTGTTTGTTGATTTTCCGATGCTTCAGCGGTAACCACGCTCTTTTTGACACCGTTGAGTTTAAGCTCGATGTCGGCGATATCGATCTCAGGCAATGGCTTCTGATGGTTCACCGCCGAAGTGTTTTGCTTTTTTTCCAGCACTTTTGGAGCCGCGGCCCAGGACATGGAAATCAGACCGAACAAAAGAATAACGACATATAAATATAAACTATTTTTAAACCGTAAATGTTTCATTGTTATTAACACCCAACTTTTTAAAATATACTGATCAAAGATCCAAACTGCTTTCTTCTATCCAATATTTATTTTTCAACAAAACAACTATAAACTGAATTTTAAACGATATGACAATATTAAATTATCCGTCAAGCATGCTTTTCAGAAAAACACATGATTTCACTTTAAAGTGTTAAATTATAGAAATAGACATCGATCCGGCGCCGCTGTTTGAACTCTCTTGACATTGACAACACACTCATTACTGTATAATGTAAAAAATATCGGTTTCAGGACCTCTGGAGCCGATTTTCTTTGAGCGTCCGATAAACAATTTCTTTTTTTTTAAACACTCTAAGCCTATGAAAAAGCGTATTATACTTACCATCGTCGGATTGATTTTACTGATCGGTGTTCTTGGCGGAATCAAAGCCCTTCAGATCTTTCGAATGACCGCCCAGGGGAAACAGTTTGTGCCCCCTCCCGAAACGGTCACTGCCTTTGAGGTGCACCCGGACTCATGGGAATCCCTGTTGACTTCCGTGGGATCCCTCGAAGCGGTTCAGGGGGTAATGGTAACCGCGGAGCTGAAAGGAAGAGTGGTAAACATCGCCTTCGAACCAGGCACAATGGTGAAGGCGGGTGACCTTCTTGTACAGCAGGATATATCTTCGGAAATGGCTCAACTCAGGGCCTCTGAGGCTGCTGTAACCCTTGCAAAGCTCACGCTCGAGCGTACCCGAAAGCTCCTTGCCGAAAAGACTGTTTCACAATCCCAATATGATAATGCCGATGCGCAGTACAAGCAGGCCTCGGCCCAGCTAGACACTATCCGTTCAGCCATTTCAAAAAAAACCATCCGGGCGCCCTTTGCCGGCCGTCTCGGTATCCGCTTGATCAACCAGGGTCAGATCCTCAATGAGGGCGATGCCATCGTTTCGCTTCAGTCTTTAGATCCGATTTTTGTAAATTTTTCCCTACCGCAGCAACAGCTTGCACAGGTCCAACCGGGTCTCACCGTGCGCGTGACAACCGATGTACTTCCCGATCGGGTAATTGAAGGTAAAATTACGGCGATCAATCCAGCGGTAGATGCGGCTACACGAAACATCCGAGTTCAGGCGACAGCGGAGAATCCCCAGGAACAGCTCCGTCCCGGCATGTTCGTCAATGTAACGGTGGTGTTGCCGGCGCAGGAAAAAGTGCTCCCTATCCCATCAACAGCCGTACTCTACGCCCCTTACAGCGACTCGGTGTTTGTCGTGGAGGAAAAGAAAAATGAAAAAACCGGCCCGCCGGGTAAGATCGTACGCCAGCAGTTTGTGCAACTCGGAAAAAAGCGCGGTGATTTCATTGCCGTCACTTCGGGATTAAAAGGAGGTGAAACGATTGTAAGCACCGGTGTTTTCAAACTGCGCAACGGTCAGGCTGTTGTTGTGAATAACGCTCTGGCCCCTGAATTCAAACTTATGCCTGAAACGAAAGACAATTGATCCTGCGCCATTGGGTCAAACTCTAATTGAGCAATCGCTGCCGGAGTAATTACAAACCATGAAATTCACCGATCTTTTTATCCGCCGTCCCGTCCTCGCACTGGTGGTCAACCTCGTGATCGTTATTGCCGGGTTGCAGGCAATCCGATCGCTCAACGTCCGCCAGTACCCCCGCAGCGAAAACTCGGCGGTGACCGTTACCACCGTCTACGTCGGCGCCAGTGCCGACCTGGTGGCCGGATTCATCACCACACCCCTGGAACGCGCCATTGCGGCGGCCGACGGCATTGATTATATCCAGTCACAGAGCAGTCTGGGGGTTTCGACCATCACCGCCCGCCTGAAGCTCAACTACGATCCCATCAAAGCGCTCTCGGAAATCAGTTCCAAGGTAGACCAGGTCCGCAATGACCTGCCCCCGGAAGCCGAAGTGCCCGTCATGAATGTCGAGTCGGCCGACACCCAGTTCGCATCGGCCTATCTCAGCTTCACGTCCGATGTTTTAAAGCAAAATGAAATCACCGATTATCTCGTCCGCATCGTCCAGCCAAGACTTTCAGCCGTTGACGGTGTGCAGCGCGCCGATATCCTCGGCGCCCGCACCTTTGCCATGCGCATCTGGCTCAAACCCGACCGCATGGCCGCTTTCAACATCAGCCCGGTGCAAGTTCGCCAGGCCCTGGCTGCCAACAACTACCTCGCCGCCGTCGGTCGTACCAAAGGTTCTCTCGTTCAGGTCAACCTGACCGCCAATACCGACCTTAACTCCGTAAAGGAATTCAAACGTCTCGTCGTCCGCCAGCAGGACGGTGCCACGGTGCGACTGGAGGACATCGGCGATGTGGTGCTGGGCGCGGAGGATTACGATGCGGAAGTACGCTTTTCCGGACAGACCGCAGTATTTATGGGCATTTGGCCGCTGCCCAACGCCAATTCGCTGGACGTGATCCGCCGGGTGCGCACCGAGATGGCCCGGGTCCAGAAAGATCTGCCCAGCGGGATGCAGGCGCGGGTGGCCTACGATGCCACCACCTACATCGAGAACGCCATTCACGAAGTGCTCAAAACTCTGAGCGAAACCCTTCTTATCGTCATTATCATCATCTTTTTGTTCCTCGGCTCGCTTCGATCGGCGTTTATTCCGGTGGTGGCCATTCCCCTGTCCCTCATCGGTGCGGTGTTTCTGGTACAGGTGTTCGGCTTTACCATCAATCTGCTCACACTCCTGGCCATTGTGCTGTCCGTGGGGCTTGTGGTGGATGATGCCATCGTGGTGGTGGAAAACGTCGAGCGACATCTGAGTCTGGGTCGCTCCCCCCTCGACGCCGCCTTGCTCGGCGCCCGCGAACTCGTCGGTCCCATCATCGCCATGACGGTGACTCTGGCAGCCGTCTATGCTCCCATCGGTTTACAAGGTGGTCTCACCGGCGCGCTTTTCCGTGAATTCGCCATCACGCTGTCGGGTGCGGTCATCATTTCAGGAATCGTCGCCCTTACCCTCTCGCCCATGATGTCGTCCAAGATGCTGAAAGCGGGAATGGCGGAACGCGGATTTTCAGGCAAAATCGCCCGCGATTTCAGACGGTTTCGTGAATTCTACGGCCGCCTGCTCGATACCACCCTCAACGCCCGTCCAGCCGTGTACATGGTGTGGATCGTTGTGAGCCTCCTGACCATACCCATGTTCACCATGTCCCCCAAGGAACTTGCACCCACCGAGGATCAAGGCGTCATTTTCGGTATCATCGAAGCGGCGGCCAATTCCTCCCTCGACCAGAACAGCCGGTATGCCGCAGCGGTCAACCGGGTTTTTCTCGGCGAGCCGGAGTCTGACTTCACCTTCCAGATTACATTTCCAAGCTCTGGCTTCGGCGGCATGGTTCTGAAGCCGTGGGACCAACGCAACCGCACCGTCTTTCAGGTGCTGCCCGATGTCCAGAAAAAGCTGCATGATATTACCGGAATCCGGGTGCTGCCGGTGACACCTCCGGCGCTCCCGGGGGGCGGTCGGTTCCCGGTGGAATTCATCCTCGCATCGACGGCTGAGCCGGACCAGATTCTGGATTTTGCGCGAAAGATCCAGCTCAAAGCGATAAAGAGCGGTCTGTTCGCCTTCCCGCCAATCATTGACGTTAAGATCGACCAGCCCCAATCGGAAATAATCATCAATCGCGATCTGGTGGCCGATCTGGGTCTTGACCTCCAGCAGGTCGGGGCTGATCTGGCATCAATGGTGGGGGGCAATTTTGTCAATCGTTTCAGCATCGCCGGTCGCAGCTACAAGGTCATCCCGCAGATCAAGCGAATGGACCGCCTCAATCCGGACCAGCTTGAAAACATTTACATTACCGGACCGAACGGACAGCTCGTGCCCCTCAGCACCATCGCTGAGGTTCGGGATTCCACCGTGCCGCGCTCGCTGAACCGCTTCCAGCAACTCAATGCCGTCACGATCAGCGGCGTGAGCGTGCGTCCTCTTGACCAAGCGTTGCGCTTTCTGGAAGACGAAGCCGCCAAGATCCTGCCCAAGGGATATGTGCTTGATTACACGGGTGAGTCGCGTCAACTCCGCACCGAAGGGAATAAGTTTCTCCCGGCATTCGGGCTTGCCGTGGTCCTCATCTTTCTTGTGCTTGCGGCCCAGTTCAACAGTTTCCGTGATCCCTTCGTTATCCTCGCCGGCTCGGTGCCGCTGGCGATGTTCGGCGCTCTCATTTTTGCGTTCCTGAAAATGCCGGATCCGAACATACCGTTCTGGACACGCGGCTGGACGACCACGCTCAATATATATTCTCAGGTAGGATTGGTGACCCTCGTCGGCCTGGTGTCGAAAAACGGTATACTTATTGTTGAGTTTGCCAACAAGCGGCAGGTTCACGGACGATCCAAACGAGAGGCCGTTCGAGAAGCGGCCCTGACCCGCCTGCGCCCGATTCTCATGACCACCGGAGCCACCATCGCCGGTCACTTTCCGTTGACACTGGTCACCGGCGCAGGTGCCGCCGCCCGAAACTCCATCGGTCTGGTGCTCGTGGGCGGCATGGCCGTCGGCACGCTCTTCACGCTTTTTGTCATCCCGTCGATCTACATGCTGGTTGCCCGGGATCATTCCAAAGACCTTGTACGTGAAACCGACGTATCAAAGACTTAACCTGATTTTTTCATTCGCCTGAACATCCTGTTTCGGGTTCTACCGCACCGGTTTCTGCCACTCTTTGGCAAAGATTCCTGCAATACGGTCGACCTGACCCGGATCGATCTTCAACGCCTTGGCCACCTCTGAATATAGTGTCTTGCGGTCGCTGTTTTCGGCATCCACAAGGCCGCTGAGGTCTCTTTTTTCCTTGAGGTTTAGTCCCCCGGTATTTGCCACGGAAAGATAGCCGTTGCCCCCTTCTTTCAAGGCGCCTTTCTGATAGTAGGGTTTCAGCGCTTGGAAACGGGCTTTCATTTTCTCCTTCAACGCGCGAATGGTTGGATTGGAAACAGTGGTCACGTCTTGTGCCCACGCACTGGATAAAGCTAAGGAGATCCTGATTTCCGGTAAAAAAATGCCATCATTTTTAGACTGGTTCCCCTTTTGATCCGGCTTTTTCCCCCTGATATCATTCACGATATCCCCGGCAACCGATTCAACCTTTTCTGCCGGGAAATAAATATTTATGGTCACGCAGGCAAACAGGGCGATTATCGCGAACACCATTGCCGTCCACATGGGTTTTTTAAACATTTTCATTTGAACCTCCCTTTGTCCTTTGGTACGTGTTCAGGGGTGTGCTTCCCCGTGTAACGATATTGTCGGAGTGGCTTCGTCATTTCACAACCGGGCCTCCCTTGGCGCTGATCCTTTTGATTCGTTTAACCATATCCTTGAAACTGACACGGTTATCCGGATTCTGATTTACAATATTTACCCCTGAAAAGCTACCCCTTTTTACCAGATACTCTGTGCCGCCTTCTCTGATGATGCCGTTGACCGTAAACACGTCATTTTCAAGAGAGGCCCGAATACCGATTTTCTCATAGGGAAATTTTTTGAAAATAGATGCAAAGGCGCCGGCCAATCCGATAAAAGGGCTCTGTCCCCCGCCAATCTGCGCAATGTTTTCCACGGCCTTAACGCTTATTTTTTGGGAAACGCCCTTTGTTTTAACCGTTTCCAGTAAAAGATTGAATCTCTGGGGCTGGCCGTAGGCGATCTCAACATCACGAACTTGACCTTCCAGAACGCCCTCTATGGTTCCGAATGCGGTATCCGTTGTCATTTCGGACAGCAAAAGATCCTTCCATTTTACATTGAGCTTATAGACCGGTGCTGACGTAAAAATCCCCGAAGCCCCCAGATCGGATAAAATGATGTTGCCTTGGAATACGTCGACTTTGAGTTCTCCCTGGGTGGTAATGTTGTGATTTTCATATCGAATGGAGTTTAGCCTGCCGGTTAAAGTGCCCTTTATGGGACGCGTCCAGATTTTTGATAATAGAGGTTGAAGCTTTATGTCGTCAAATTCCAGACGGGTATGGATGGCAAGGTCCGGACTAAAGAGTTTTTCAATCTGCACGGATCCCATTCTGAGATCCCCGCCGGGAACCTGTATCTTGGTCGGGGATTTCACGGACATCCGGTTCGGACCGGCGTCCAAAAGAATGTTTAGCGGCTGTTCCGGCAGCAGGGGAACGGTTATGGATTCAATATCTAACTGGCCGCTTAACGTCTTAACAGGGGTTTTGGCGACTCCGGTCCGGTACCAGACGGGAAGATCGAAGTGAATCCCTTTTAGGGCGATACCTTTTTCCGGCAAAGAGAAAT
This sequence comes from Desulfobacterales bacterium, assembly GCA_050123915.1. Lineage (GTDB taxonomy): Bacteria > Desulfobacterota > Desulfobacteria > Desulfobacterales > UBA11574 > UBA11574. Next base: position 19,343 of record JASFGF010000005.1, read on the forward strand.
TACCCTCAAGCCACTCGAGACGCCCCCTGACCTGCCACGCATCTTGAAATCCTTTGATCTTGAATTCAGCAGAAACGGTTCCCCCGGTCTCAAGGGTTGCCAGAAAGAGTTTTTCAGTTTTATAGGGCTCTTGCAAAAAATGATGAAATATCGGTTTCAAGGGCGCCTTCGGAAGGATCATCGTGACATCGGCATTGGCTTTCGACACACCCTGCTCAAAAAATCCCTGGATTTCAAGGGGCAGGATACCTGTCAGGTCGAATCGGAGTTTGGATAGTTTTATCATTTTTTTTCGAACATCATAGATCCCGTTGCAGGACGTGACAATGGGATTTCTTTTCAAGTTCAGATAATAACGATCATAAAGGGCTTCACCGGTTTGGGCGTTTATATCTGCGGCAAACGTCATCCTTGAACGTTTTAAATCCACATCACCTTCGATCCTTGTGCTGAAGGAAACGCTTTCCCCCATGATGCTCCCATCCTTGTTTTGAAACACGAGATCATCAAAAGACAGTTTTGCTTTCACTTGCAAAGGCCCGGTCCGGGGTCCTGTAACGTTGATTTGAATAGCATCATGACCCTTGATATTCCAATCCGACGGAATCAGGTGGTAAGCAACGGCGGCATGGAAAAGCGAGGTTTCCTTTGCTTGAACCGTAAAATTAAGATTGCGTTCCTGCAAACGGATATCAAGTAAAAGATTTTTCAAACCAGCCGCGTCGAACCGGACATTCGGGAGGATAACGGATGTTTTTTCCGTGTCGATGCGGCCGTCCGGGATATGAGCGCGAACATCTCCGATGAAAATATCCCGGTTTCCGGTATTAATCTTTACCTGGGGGATTTGTACGACGGCATCCTTGATCTCGATCACAGGATAAATGCCGGAAACTTTCTTTGCCTTGAGGTCGATATCCAAAGGCGGCAGGATCTTATTCGCCTTTTCCATCAGGGACAGACCGACAATATGAAGTTTTAAGGGGGCAAAGGTAATTTTCCTCTGTTTTATGATATAGGCGAATCCGGTTTCCATGGACAAAGATTCGACGCCGGTCACTGAGGCGGGCAATGATCCCGTCTTTTTTAAATCAGATCCCAAAGCAATACCTTGGCAACGGACGTTAATATTTTCGACATCGAGATTGTTGGGCCCGTGGCGATACGTAAATTTTGAAAGCACCTTTATTTTCTGGATGCTAAGTCCCGAATCCTGGAGTCTCATGTCTTGAGAATCAAGCGTGCCGCTAAATTTGAGGTCGTTGATGTCAAAGGTTGTGCTGCCGAGAATGTTCACCTTTGGCGCTGTAAAACTCATATTACGGGAAGCATTTTTGACGTCCAAAGCAAACGACAAAAAAAGCGGTTTATCGGCGTTGACTTTGGCATGGATTCGTTGGGCCTTAAAATCTTGATCACCCATAGCTGCCGAGATACGTCCGTCAAGAAGTTCCCCTGACCCAAATTTGATGTCTCGAAAGAAAAAGAGGCCGATAAAGGCCCGAGCCATTCTGGCCGGAAAAGAAGGCCCTCTTTTCGCAGGCAAGATGCCGGGAAATGTGACCCCCTCGGGAAAAAGGTCCAGATACAGGCCGTTCATCTGCATATTTTTTAGAACAAGGGACCGATGGCCCCATGGACCCTCAATCTCCATATCCGTTCTGATAAAAGGAATCTCAACAGAAAAGGTTTTCGTTGGTTTCAATGGCTTTAACAGAATTCCCTTGGCCTCTAAAAACATCGGTTTAAAGGAATAGGAGAGGTTTTCTATGGTACATGATGCGCCTGTGGATGCAGAAAGCGATCTTTCTACCATCGGCTTTATTTGGTCAGGATGATAATAGAGATAAAGGCCGATGCCTGAAAACAAAATCATGACAAAACACAGGGCGATGCCTGCAAACAAAAAGATTTTTTTAATCATTCTCATAATCATCTATTTCATGGAAGATCCGGGGAAAAAGCTCGATTCGGCATTATCCCTTGTTTTTCTTGAGAGGGACATAGAAACTTGATATAAAAAGTCCAAACAGGTGATAAAATGCCGAATTATGATTCACCCCATATCGCAGGATAGCCCTTCTTCGTCTATCCATGCAAGCATGATAGCGCCGGACGACTCCGGCGTCAAGATTATCAGCCGGTTTGATTTCAATGAGCACGGGAAATATCTGGCGTGAGATAAAATCAAAGCTTGACAGAATACTGTCCAACCAGGTTATCGTCAATGCTTCTGAATTTGTAAACGATGTCGGTTCCGGAACCGGATGCTTTGGCGGTTCGCGGATACATGGCCGTAGAACGCATATTTACTAAATTCGAAACGAACTTAAAAGACCGTGATTTAAAAGAAGGGAAAATATCATAAATACCTTCAAAGGAGGGCTGAACCATGAAAACATCAGGTGCAATTCTTGTTATTTTTTTATGTCTGTTTTTTGTATCAGCATTATCTGCGAACGAGCAGGGAGAGGAAATTTTTAAATCAAACGGCTGTATTTTTTGTCACAAGCCAGGACGCTCTTCCGGCACAATTCCTTCCCTTCCTGAGTTGGCCAAGGCATACAAAGGAAAACAAAAACGATTGGTAAGGTATCTTAATGGAGAAGCCGGTCCGATTGTCAACCCGGAAAGGTCCGGAACAATGAAAAGGCAAATTGAAAAGACAAAGGCCATGTCCGATTCGGACCGGACAGCTTTGGCTGATTTTATGTTAAGTCATTGACATAAAATCCATGAGAAGCTTGTTTCATTAGGTGATCTTGCCCTGTTGAAGCGTGCATCGCTATTTAGAATATAATGGAATAACAGATGGATAACCCGGCATGAGGGGCATCAATACATGCCGCTCTGTGGTTGTAATCATCAAACCGACAAAACAGATGCCTGGTCTACCCTGATCCAGAACAACATCTGTTTTAAGTCTTGACCCACTTCGAATTCCGCCGCCGTGAATTCATTGGCCGGTTCTGTGGAAGAAGTGTCCAATCGAATGCCCAGCCGGCTTAGTTTATAAGAAACCGCTTTTAGATGCAAGTGCCGCTCCGGGCTTTTTAATATTGAGCATAAGTGTGAAAGGCGGTGTTCAGGTGTATCGAGTTCGGTTTCTATTTCTTTCAGCTTTCTGTTAATGTCACTGAGCATCTGAAGCGCCTCTTGTATCTGATTATCAGATGCGTCTCCGTGTTTTAACTCGGAACCCGGTGAAATAGAATTGACCATCGATTT
>JASFGF010000006.1:0-21704 GCA_050123915.1 Desulfobacterales bacterium
CCGGAAGTTCAACAGGCCATCGATGATCGGAGTCGAATGGGTGTTTTCAAGGATATGAATAAGTTGATGCAGATGAAAGCAGCCATGGCCATGGAAAAAGCTTCGGAAGCAGAGGGTGGTGCCGGCCCTGGAATGGGTATGGGGCTCGGACTGATGATGCCGGCCATGTTTTCACAATATTTTGCTGCTGCACAACCCAAAGCCACCCAAACAGATACGCCGCAAGCGTCTTTGTGTCCGGATTGCAACAATTCCATTTCCATAGATGCGAAATTCTGCCCGTTTTGCGGACATCAGCAGCTCGTTTTTAAGCAGTGTGTAAAATGCGGCAAAAATCTGACGCCCAATGCAAAGTTCTGCTCCCGATGCGGTCAGCCGGCAGAGGAAAAACCAGAGCCAAAACATTGTTCGAAATGCGGTAGTGAAAATGTCGCCGAGTCCATGTATTGTAATCACTGCGGGGAACAGCTATAAGCTAAAGGATTCCAACATAAATCATCAATTCAAATGTCTGAACTACTCGTAGAACATCAATGCCCTCAATGCGGTGCTCCGGCTATATTGAAAGAAACAGATCGACTTTTTAGCTGTGAATTTTGTCGGGTGAATTCATATTTGCTTCAAGACGGTTTTTTTCGTTATATGCTCCCCAACGCTGCACCTAAAACAAAAGATCTGGTGTTTTTTCCATACTGGCGGTTTAAAGGAATGCTCTTTTCCTGCGTGGATTCCGGTATTGAACACAAATTTATAGATGTCAGTCATCAGGCTGTTGAATCCCGCTATTTTCCCATCTCATTAGGGCTCCGTAGCCAATCGCTTAAACTCAATTTTGTTACACCGGAAATCAAGGGTTATTTTCTTAAGCCGATGTTATCTTTTAAAAAAGTGATGGATATATTTCAGAACAATTTCAGACAATTTTTACCGAAACCGGTTTTTCGTCAGTCACATGTTGGTGATACGGTCAGTCTTATTTATTCTCCCTTTTATAAAGAAGAAAAAATATACGATGCTGTTTTGAACAAAGCGATTACAACAGTTCCGCCAGATGATTTTGAAACAGCTTCGTTGGCCGGAGGACGTCCCAACTGGCGCACTCAATTCATACCAACGCTATGTCCGGATTGCGGGTGGGATCTAAAAGGGCGGCGCGATGCTTTGGTTTTGAATTGCAAGAACTGTAACTCCGTCTGGAGGCCGACAAAAAACGGATTCAAGCCACTTAAGTTCTCGATCATGCAGTCAACAGATGAGAACGTTATCTATCTCCCATTTTGGCGGATAAAGGCGGATGTTGAAGGGATTACACTCAATTCATATGCAGATTTGATCAGGATTGCCAATCTGCCGAAAGTGATTCGGAGAAACTGGGAGGATGAGGAGTTTCGATTCTGGTGTCCGGCTTTTAAAGTCAGACCTCGGGTTTTCATACGACTTGGGCGCAGTATTACGCTTTCACAGCCCATGGAAAAGATGCATAAAGAACTGCCGGATGCCCGTATCCATCCGGTAACATTAACCATAAAAGGGGCTGTTGAAAGCCTTATTATCAATCTGGCCAGTTTTATGAAACCCCGGGAAGACCTGTTTCCAAGGTTGAATGATATTACAATAAAACCAGATAGATATCGTTTAGTTTATATACCTTTGGTTGAACATCATCATGAGTTCATTCAACCGAAACTTTATTTGACCCTTAACAAAAATCAGCTATCGCTTGCATCGAATCTGTAACTTTAGATTTACATCTCGAAAATTTTACAGACGATTTTATTTCAATTCAAACTTATAACCCTCCAAGGTTAATTTTTGAACGATTTCTTCAACGTGTTCGGGACCTCGCGTTTCGAGCTCCAGATCGACATGTGTAACGTAAATGGGTAAATTTCTTACATTGCGGTCATGATAGATATGGAGAACATTTGCTTTAAGCGCAGATATGATAATAAGCAGTTGTGACAGGGAACCGGGGGTGTCGGACAGGCGCACGCTGATGCGCATGATTCTTCTGTTTTTCAACAAGCCCTGACTCAGGATGCGGCCCAATAAAGAGCTGTCTACATTGCCGCCGCTGATTAACAGAACGACCTTTTTCTTTCGGTGAACCTTTACCGAACCATTTAAAAGGGCTGCAAGAGAAACCGCCCCTGAGCCTTCGGCCAAAATCTTTTTCCGTTCCAGCAGCAACAAAATTGCCGCTGCAATCTGGTCTTCTTCCACCAAAACCACGTTATCAACAAACTTACGAATTATATCGAAGTTCAGCGTCCCCACTTGCTTGACGCTAATACCGTCTGCTATAGAATATTCTGAAGAAACCTTTGTGATTTCCCCGCTGTGATACGACTCATAGGCCGATGGGCAAGCAATGGACTGGACGCCGATGACATCGACGGTTGGTTTAATGGATTTTACAATTGACGCTATGCCCGAAATAATTCCGCCGCCGCCGATGGGTACGATAATCATATCGATTTCTTTAAGGTCTTCAAGGATTTCAAGGGCAATGGTTCCTTGTCCTGTCATGATATCCGGATCATCGAAGGGATGAATGAAGGTTTTTCCTTCCTGGGCCATTTCCTCAGCTTTTTTCAGAGATTCTCCCAGGTTCTTTCCTTCAATAACGATCTCACCACCATATCCGCGTGTCGCTTCCTGTTTGCTGATGGAAGACCATTCGGGCATCACGATGGTTGCCGGAATCCGAGCCTGTCTGGCGGCCAGAGCTACTCCTTGTGCATGATTTCCCGCAGATGCCGCCACCACGCCGCCGGGGCCTATTCTGTCCTGGTTGGCCAACATATAATGCGTTGCACCCCTGATTTTGAAAGAACCTGTTTTTTGAAGATTCTCCAGCTTTAAATAAATTTCTCCACCGAACATTTCACTCAAAGAAGGTGAATGGATCAGTGGTGTCCGGATGACTTTTCCCTTCAGCATCTTGGCAGCGTATTGAACCTGATCGACGGATATCATTTATCAATCCTTTCTTGATGAACTTATAAAAAATGTTTTATAATTATATATTGCATAGGTGGATGGATGCAATACATCATTTAAAAGGGTTTTTGCTCATGGACATCAACTTTTGGCTTGAACAATGGCTCCATCGGGTTGTGGATCTTCTTTATGAAAGAATGCCGCAATCCTTACCTGATACTAAAAAACTTAAACAGTGTAAAATTATTTCACATCGTGGTGAGCATGACAATAAAATGGTTTATGAAAATACGATTCCTGCATTTGATCGGGTCAATGAAGCGGGTGTGTGGGGGGTAGAATTTGACATTCGATGGACAAAGGATTTGCATCCGGTTGTTTTTCATGACCGAGACCTTCAGAGGGTGTTTAAATCTGATATCAAAATCAATAAGGTCACATTGACCGAGTTAAAAACACATTGTAAATTGATCCCCACACTTTCGGAAGTCATTCAAAAGTATGGCAAAAAAATGCATTTCATGGTTGAAATAAAGAAAGAAGCATATCCGGATCCGGCGTATCAAAACAACGTGTTGAGAGATCTTTTTCATCAACTGACACCTCAAATGGACTTTCATTTTATTGCTCTAAAGCCGGAGATGTTTGATTTTATAAACTTTGTTACTTCATCAACGTTTGTTCCGAGTGCCAGGTTCAATGTAAAACAATTGAGTGATCTAACGCTGATAAAGCGCTACGGGGGGATTGCAGGGCATTATCTATTGATGAACGACAGTTTATTGAAAAAACACCACACACAAAATCAGTGTATTGGAACAGGGTATATTCGTTCTAAAAACTGTTTATTCAGAGAGCTTAACAGAGGTGTAGAATGGATTTTCTCAAATCATGCCATTAAACTTCAAAACATGTGTAATTCGCTATTGAAACTCAAACCATAACAATTTGGTAATCGTTTAGTCCTTTGAAAAAAACGATTTTAAGGGAGCTTCAGGTATGATTAAATTTTGACTGGAAGCCGTCTGAGGGGATTAGGGATCGTTTTCAAAGAACCATGGGCGATTTAATTTACGATGAAACCCTCTGTTAAAGCAGAGACCTTTATTAATATCCCGGTTAGGTTCTTTCATTACGAGCCCTTATTCACGAGTTCTTTCAGCACATATTTGATTATACCTGAAGCGGTAATGCTTTCATAAGGTTAAAGGTTACGAGCCGTTTAAGATTCAAAACACGCTGCTTGAATTTTACCCTTTTCTTCATCGACAAAAAATAAAAGCGTTGCGCCTATGACAAAGAGGAGTAGAATGGATGCGAGTCCCCATCTGGAGGCCAGACGACTGATATGGACAAACTGCTCGGGGGTGGGAGATGGCGGCATTAAAATATACCTTGCCATCAGTCCGACAAAGCCGATCAGAACCGGTCCCAGGATGGCTGCGAACTTGCCAAGCATATTATAGAATCCATAGAATTCCGCGAACCGGTTTTTGGGTATCAATCTCGAATAGTAAGATCGACTCAGTGCTTGGATTCCGCCCTGTACCATACCGATAATGACTGCCAGAACGTAAAATTCCTGCTTATATGTCATCATGCTCCCCCACAGGGTTGCGCCTATATAAATTCCAATGGCAATGAAAATCGATTTTTTTGCGCTCCACATTTGTCCAAGTTTTCCGAAGAACAACGCACAAGGAAATCCCACAAATTGTGTAATCAAAAGAGCAATGATCAAATCATTTGAATCAAATCCAATGGACATGCCATAATCGACCGCCATTCGGATGATGGTATCGACCCCGTCTATGTAAAACCAATAAGCGATTAAGAAGAGGAAGACTGTTTTTAAGTGGCGGACTTTTTTGAACGTTCCAATAAACTGTTTAAAACCGACAACGATAAGGTTGGTGCCATTGGATGAGGTGGCCGTTGCTTGAACTTCCGGTACCCACAAAATGGTAAATATGGTGAAGAAGCCCCACCAAAAGGCCACAGAAACAAAAGCATATCGGATGGCCGTTCCTGCATCGGGCAACCCGAATTTTTCCGGCATTAAGGTCATTAACACGTTTCCCAGAAACAGAATACCGCCTCCAAGATATCCCATTGAAAATCCCAGGCTGGATACATAGTCTATCTCACCTTCATCCGCCACACTCGGTAATAGCGAATCATAAAATATATTAGACCCTGAAAAGCCTATAATTCCCATAACGTAAAGAAATATAGCCCATCCCCAATCTCCCTTTTTAATCAAAAACAAAGAGGCTGTCATTAAAACGCCGAGGTATGCAAAAAAGATAAGAAATTTTTTTCTTACCGAGCCGCTGTCGGCCATGGCTCCCAGAATCGGAGCCAATACGGCCACTACCATACTGGCGATGGCATTGCCGAGTCCAAGGCGGGCGGTACTCATATTGACATCGACGCCGTAACTCCAATACTGTTTAAAGAAAATTGGAAAAAATCCCGCCATAACGGTTGTCGCAAATGCGGAATTCGCCCAATCATACATGGCCCATCCCCAAATCACTTTTTTCTTTTTATTCATCCTCAATCTATTACCATGATATTTCTTAAATGTGAACAATGCGATACTAGAGCAGGTTACAGAAAATTAAGGGTGAGAAATGTGTTAAAAAGTCGTAACACGTTAGCCTTTTGAAAGTATTACAAAAGATCAAAAGAGGAGGGCGATATTATTTAACTTTTTTTAGTTTTTCCAGCAGGCTTCTGGCGTTTTGAATATTCTTTTTTGCCTTGTCATGCTTTGGGTTCAATTTTAAAGTCTTTTCCCATTCTTTGATGGCGCTTTGCAGCTCTTCATTCAGAAAATGTTTGACCCCTTGAATATAGTGTGCTTCAGCTTGTTGCTTTATGGCGTTCTTAATACCAAGTCTAATTGTTTCAACACAGCCGTCGGCAGGGTCTGCTTTATTCAGCACTTTTAATGCGTCGTCGTATTTCTTTTGGATGAACAAATCTTTCCCTTGTTGACAAAAGGAGGTGCTGATCAGCTTTTTCGCGGCTGTATTTGATGGGTCATAGACCAAAATCCTTTCGGCAAGATCCATAGATTCGTCATATTTCTTTTCTTTTAAGAGATGTTCACCTTTTAACAGCACATTCTGAACCGTTTCTTGGATGGCGCCATTCACGTCGTCATATTCTGGGGTGATCTTTTTGAACGTATCTATCGCTTCAAAATATTTTCCCTGACTTCTTAACTGTATTCCAATTTGATAAAAGGCTTCATCTTTTAATTTAATGGCGTCTTTGTTTAAAGGATCATTTCCCAGTATTTTTTGGGTGATGACGATAACCTCTTGGAATCGATTTTTTCCCAACAGGGTTTTTGCCGAAATCAAGTCTTGACGACGATCGTCGATGGTCTGATTAAATTCCGACTCCAGGATGGGAATTCTAAGCGTTTTTCCCGGCTCGGGTTTGCTATCGGATTCAAGATTATTAAAATATGCGATTAGAAAAATCAATTCAGGGTCTTTATAAAATTTTTTGGAAATGATTTTTAGCGAGTCATTTTTTTTGAAGGTGTAATTTATATATTCTTTGGGAATTAACTTGTTTTTCAGATAATCCAGTGCTTCTTTATGATCAGGATTGTATCTTAACGCTATCAAAAACTGCTTGCGAGCCTCTTTAATTTTATTCTGTTTATAAAATTTTTCCCCTTTTCTAAAATATTTCTTGGATTTGTTGTCAATGGTCAGTTTCAGATCAGATATTTTCCCGACAATCTCCATGTCATCAGGACTTAATTCGGCGGCAATTTTTAAAAAGAAAAGCGCCAATTGCAATTCATCGTTTTTTGCAAATGTCTTTGCTCTTTTCAGGTAATAAGTGGAATGAAAAGTTGATTTTTTTTTCTGGGCTTGTTCGGAAGTCTTCTCAGAAGCCTTATGGCCGACATCTCCGAAAGAATCAATCGGGTTTGTCCATCCGAAAAATAGCGACAAAACAATGATCATCAAAATTACATTTATCGACTTTTTCATTTCAACTCATTCTTCTGAAAGACGGACAAATTATTTTTAAATTTATCCATGTCATAGCTACCATATATTGCAGAACGGTAGATTCTATATTTGTCAACAAAAAATGGATTCGACTTTCGGTCAAGAGTGAACGCTGCCCGGTACCCGTATTTTTTTAACAAAGCAATGACGAGATTGTTGGTTTCTCCATAAGGATATGCCAGGTATTTACAATTTATATTCAGTTTCTTTTTAAGCAGTTTTTTAGGATAATCGATCTCCATTTCAATGGATTTAAAATATTCTTTGAACGACTCATTTTTTTTTGGAACTGCAAGATTCCTGTGGGTCCTTGTTTGGCATTGAATATCAAACCCTATTTTTGAAAGGGTTTCGATTTGTTTCCAGGTCATGGCCTTCCCACCGCCGATAAAATCCGTGTAAATAAAAAATGTCGCGGGAAAATCATATTTTATTAATACGGGAAGAGCGATGTCAAAGATAGAGCGCCATGCGTCGTCAAATGTTATGACAATCGATTTTTCAGGCAGTTGCACCTTGTAATCGATAAAGTCTAATAATTGATCAATTGAAACAACATGAAAACCGTTTTGTTTCAGGTATTTCATCTGGGCTTCAAAATCATCTTGTCCCACCGCTGTTTTATCGGACTTTTTATTTGAAAAATTGTGATAGACCAATACAGGAACTGTTTGATAGCCTTCGGCGTTCAGACCGCCTTTTTTAAATGGTGATAATGGAATAATAACTTCCTCGCCGGGGATAAGCGCTGTCATGCGGTTAAATTCAGCGATTAGCCAACCTTTGTCCGGATCCTTCAAATAGTAGGCGGCAAGGGAAGAAAATGTGTCTCGATCGGTTGTCTTTACGATGACAAAATCGTCAGAAACCAGGGCCTTATGGCGATTGCGGAAAATCGATCCATTTATTGCACAGCCTGCAAGAAGTAAAAATATTAACGGGAAAATACCCATTAAAATCGCTTTTTTTATGCTTGCCGTTTCAGGAATCATGGTTCTCCCGTATGCCCAGCAGTTTGAAAGTTTCCACGGGTTCCGATTTACCTTTTATATATTGGGGAGGAAGCGGCTTCACTTCAAGATGTTCTTTTAGATGGACGTAAACGCTTTTGGTTATAACTATTTCACCGGGGTTGGCCAGACGGTATATATGCGCAGCCAGATTTACGCTGTCGCCAATAACGGTATATTCCATTCTATTTTGTGATCCGATATTACCAGATACGACAACACCTGAATTTATTCCGATCCCCACGGATTGAAGAAGATCATTTCCATTTTTACATTTTTCATGAAACGCTTTTTGCATATTGCTGGCAGCACTTACCGCTCTTAACACGTGGTTTTTATGGTAGACCGGAACGCCAAAAACACCCAAGACCGCGTCACCGATGAACTTATCAACATACCCGCCATGATCCTGTATGGTCTGTGTGGCAATTTCAAAGTATTGATTTAGCTTTTCAACGATTTCTTCGGGCTCTTTAACCTCGGAATATGATGAAAATCCTCTGATGTCGACGAAAATAATCGTGGCTTCACTTCTATGGCCTTTTAGCCAGACACTTTCAGGATTGGCCATGATCATCTCTAAAACTTCGGAACCAATATACTTGCCAAAGGATTTCTGCATCAGTGAGTTCTTCCAGAGTTCTTCACCCATTCGGTTAAATGCAGTAGACAAACTCCCAAGTTCATCATTTCTTGCCAAAATGATTTTATGTTGATAATTCCCAGAGCCGATTTCCTTGGTTGCCTGGACGAGGTTGGAAATAGGGCGTGAAAAATGGAATCCAAGAAAAACTGCAACACCACTGCTCAAAATGATAATGAAGAAGGTTATCCCGATAATTACAAGCTGTGCTTTATGGATTAATTTTTCAATGAAATCGATGGAAACCCCGACATGGACTTCACCCAGCTCCTTTTTATTAAATACTATATGGCGGGTTAAATTTAAAACATTCTCACCCGATTCTGACAGGTAATTAAAGTAAGTAACGTCTTCTTCTTTTCTTAAATCACTTATATTTTTAAATTTATTAAAAACTTTACCGATTTTGTTTATATCTGTATGTGCCTTTATGATCAAATTGTGGTCAACGATAATTGCATAAAGAAGTCCCTCGACATGAGTGGCGTCTTTTATTAATGTATTAAGTCTTAAAATATTGTCTTCGAGAAGCGGAATAGATGCATTGCCGCTAAAATAATTCAGACTGACTTTGCCGATTTTCAAGGTTTGGTCGTAAAGCCTTTCTCTTTGCTGACTCAGAATAAAAAAACTCATTACAAAAATAGTGATGATAATAATAACCATCGTTGCGGCAAAAAACTGCAGCCAGATGGGAATACGTGTCGGGGGTAGCGCTTCAACATAGCTCTCACGTTTTTTTTTAACAAGACCCTTGATGTCGTCAGTCAGTGTGTTAACTGAAATTTGATATTCGTCGTTGACCGCCTTAACCAGATCTTCTTCTAATGCATAACCCAGTTCAACAATGATCTGCCCCAATCGAACGGCCTTGCCCAAGGTATAGAGTTTATCTTTTTGTACTTTGAGGGCATTCTTGAGTTGTTCCTCGGTAATTATACCTCTTTTCCTTAAAATCGTACCGATGGTCTTACTGTAATTATCGGTAGATTTGCGCAACAATCGATTGATTTTGGATTGTAGAAAATTCTGGGTGGATAACGACTTCATAAATGTGGATTCCAGCACCGCAAAAGAATAAAAAATTACTATTTAGTGTAATTTAAATATCTATAATTATCTAACTACGACCAACATGTCAATAACTCAAGTCTCGCTCTCGAATATTGCAACAATGCCGATAAAATTAATTCAGACCTGCGACACGCTGTTGGAGTTGCTTGTAATTACGGCATAAAAAGTGGCTTATATATGCACTGATCCGCATAAAACAGGCTAAAACAGCTTCGATCGTCAAAAAATCATCGAACGACGTCAAAGAAGTGACGTGTCACAAAAAAAACGAATCAAATTCCTTATGGTTATATATCGGATTCAATTCCTGAATAGTTTAAAAACAAGTTGTAAAAAGATGTGAATCAGAAAGAAAGCAGACAGTGAAACCGGTTAAACATCTTGGTATCACAACAGAATTCAAAATATCTATTCCGCCTCAACAAAATAGTACATACAGGATATAGGTGCTCGGATTTCAAGTTTTAATTTATTCCAACAACAATTCAAGATGGATGGCACGCATCTTGAAAACCCTGGAATCGGAAAGATGCGATTAGGATTCCAATAATTCATAATCATTCTTACAAAACAGGGTAATTGATAAGAAAAGAGAGAGAAAACAATGGGAAAGAACAAGAAAAATCATACCAAAAAGAATGTTCGGCCAGGCAAAGATGTCATCGCTGCCAATGCGGAAAGTCTAAATAAAAAACTGCATAAAATTATCGATCAAGGGATCACGGAACTGATTCTGGATTTTGTAAATGTAAAATCAATTGATCCTGTGGGTCTAAGCGTTATTGCTGCAACTCACAATACCATGAACAATAATGAAGGGAAGCTTTTGCTTAAAAATGTTCCGGATGAAATCAACACCCTTTTCGATGAACTTGGGCTGAACAAGCATTTTGAAATTGAGCTGATGAACCAAAACCAAAACGCTTAGTCAATGAACGATATCTATAAGACTTTATATTTCAATAAATTATGACATTTGCTTAACCGGGAGGTTTTAAATGAGCATTCAGTTTGATGAAACCATGCAGATATTTATAGATGAATCGTTGGAACACCTGGCGGATATTCAGAATGACTTGCTGGCGATTGAAGCTGACGGTGCCGATATCGACGAAAATCTGGTCAATAAGGTGTACCGTGCCGCGCATTCCATCAAAGGTGGTGCCGGCTTTATGGGGCTCACCAACATCAAGAACCTTACTCACGAAATGGAAAATATATTAGGAAAAATTCGAAGTCGTGAAATGGTTCCCAATGCAGAAATCACCAACATACTTTTACTGGCTTCAGATGCCCTCGTTGATCTTATCAATAATATTTCTCAGAGCAATGATATCGATATATCGAATCATATCGAGTCACTTTTATCGATTTCAACTGGAGATCCTTTAAAAATAGAAGCGGAGATAGACGGCGAAAGCAAAGAAATTGATACGTCCTCACAGCCTTATTTTATTTCACTGCCCGACCAAATGACCGGATTTGCGATTACCGATGATATGATTTCAAAAGCTAGAAAAGGTGGAAAGCATATCTATCTGATCCGATTCGATTTGATTCATGATATTCATTCTAAAAATAAGATATCTTCTGATCTTATAGCTGATATGACGTCCACCGGTATTGTTCTTGATAAACAGATCGACATCGATGCTGTTGGTTTTCTCAGGGAAAAGGAACTTCCGGATCAATTCCCATTTAACGTTCTCTTTGCAACTCTCGTAAGCCCGAAGGATATCAACTTGCTTTTTGAAATAAATGAAGAACAGATCTTCGAGCTGACTGATGACCATCAAGTCAAATCCATAACAGAGAATTCGGGTCCTGATCCAAATGTGTTGACGCCTGAACGGGAGTTAAAAGATGAATATGGAGGAAATGAACCTTTGGAGACGGCAAGTGAGATCCATGAAGAAGCAGTTTTGGAGTGTTCAAATGAAGAGGAACCGGGAAAAGAGAATGAATCTGAAATAAAGGTTGAAGATACAAAAACTTGTACGGGTGCTTCCGACGCGAGTTTAAGGGTAAATGTAAGTCTTTTGGACACACTCATGAATCTGGCAGGTGAGCTTGTACTAAGCAGAAATCAGCTTCTACAAGCCATATCCTCCGGAGATCCAAGGGCAGCAGAAACTTCGGGACAGAGAATAGATCTGATTACATCCGAACTTCAGGAAGCCATAATGTTAACACGGATGCAGAATATTGGAATCGTATTTAATAAGTTTCCACGTGTTGTTCGAGATTTGGCGGGAGACTTGGGGAAGAATGTAGAATTATCATTAAAGGGCAAAGAAGTTGAGTTGGATAAAACCATTATAGAAGCAATTGGAGATCCTTTAACCCATCTGGTCCGAAATTCTGTAGATCATGGAATTGAATATCCGGAAGATCGTAAAAAAATCGGGAAGAACCCCACGGGGAGCATTTTATTAAAAGCTTATCATGAAGCGGGGCAAGTCAATATCGAAATCTCCGACGATGGAAATGGGTTGGACGGGCAGAAGTTGGCAGAAACTGCCGTGGCAAAAGGGCTGGTTACAGAAGATCAGGTACGAATGATGTCCGATAAAGAAAAAATAAAGCTTATTTTTATGCCCGGTTTTTCAACAGCCCAAAAAGTAACGGACGTGTCAGGGCGAGGCGTTGGCATGGATGTTGTTAAAACCAACCTGGACAGATTGGGTGGTGTGGTCGATATCGACTCTAAACCTGGCGAAGGGACGACGATCCGAATAAAGCTGCCGTTGACTCTGGCAATTATACCCAGTCAGATCATCGTTGCCGGAGGTGATCGATATGCCATTCCGCAAGTAAATCTTGAAGAACTTTTGAGAATTCCCGCCAATCAGGTAAAAGACAGGGTAGAAATCGTTGGAGATGCTGAAGTGGTAAGGCTGCGTGGCAGACTTTTGCCGTTAATAAAACTCGCCGACGTCATCGGGATTGAATCGACTTATTTTGATTATAAAGATGGACGCTCAAAGACAGACAGACGTCGAAAAATCTCGGATCGAAGATCCAAAAAGAGCCCGTATTTTAACGAAGATTACTCTAATGCTGAGTCCTCAAAGCTAAACACCGATAATTATGAAGAACAGGACAGGATTTCAGAAGAAATTAAACGAGACCCAAAAGACAGACGTTACCATGCATCTAGTGCTCTGAACATTGTCGTCGTTTCAACAGGTACTATGAAATACGGACTCGTCGTCGACGAATTGAATGATTCCGAAGAAATCGTTGTCAAACCGTTGGGTCGCCATCTAAAAAATTGTAAAGAATATGCCGGTGCAACCATTATGGGTGACGGTCGTGTTGCTCTGATTCTCGATGTTGCAAATCTTGCAAATATGTACGGTTTGACATCTGTTGAAGGGTCCGACAGAGCAGCCGAAGTCGCTGTGGAAGCCGATAATGCTAAAAAAGTCAGTAAAGACAGGCAATCTATACTGATTTTTAGGGGGGCGGATGAAGAACAGTTTGCCATTCCGATTAATCACGTCGATCGTATTGAAAAAATAAAAAAGTCAGACATCGAAGAAATTGGCGATAAAAAGGTGATGAAATATCGCGGCGGAAGCCTTGCGCTATTTACCATAGATCAGGTAGCAAAGGTAAAACCAATGGCTAAAAAAGAAGACCTTTTGGTGATTGTGGTCAACATCGCCGACAAAGAAGTCGGCATTATGGCTGTGGGGCCGGTTGATGCAAAAGAAATTTCGGTTGAAATCGATGACGAAACATTAAAACAACAGGGTATTTTGGGATCTGCCATCATTGGTGATTACACCACTTTGCTTGTGGATGTATATGGTTTGGTGCATAGCTTGAATCCAGAATGGTTTCCTGACAGGAAAACGGTTCAGACTGCTGAAGGAAAAAGTGCCACAATCCTTTATGCAGAGGATTCCAACTTTTTCCGAAATCAGGTCAAGGGATTTATGGAAGAAGAAGGATACAACGTTATCGGGGCCGAAGATGGAATTGTCGCATGGAATCTTCTTTTGGAACATCCTGAAGATATTACCCTTGTCGTAACGGATATAGAGATGCCGAATCTCGACGGTTACGAACTTTCAGAAAAAATTAGGAAAGACGATCGATTTGCCGATTTGCCGATCATTGCCTTGACCACAATGGCAGGCGAAGAAGATATCGCAAAGGGAGAAGCAGTTGGTATTGATGATTATCAAATCAAACTGGACAGAGAAAAGTTAATGCGGAGCGTTCACGATTATCTTCATAATAAAAATTTAAATTGATGAATCCATGAAAAACAGACCAACCGGACTGCCAATCGACAAAAATGATTTCAACGGAAATTTGATCTCTATTATTTTAAAATTAAATAAATAGGCTTTAGCCATTAAATGTAAAAAAGAGGATCCAACCATGAACATTAATAAAAAGATAATTTTCTTTTCACTATCAGGGTTATTGTTGATGGGAATAATCAGCTTGATAATGTCAGTTCATTCCTTGGAAAAAAGAGGAGAAGAAGAAATCGCTTCCGTAAAGACAATGATGATGGCGGAGAAAAGAGAGAAGCTGAGAGATCTTGTAAAGAACACTTACGCCATTTTAGAATCCAGCTACAACTCGGCACACAATTCGCAAAAGGTGGCCGAAGCTTACAAAGAAAAACTAAAAAACATCGTAGATATTACATTCAATGCCATAAAAAGCACTGATAGCAGAACTGATTTAACAGTCAATCAGAAAAAACAGTCGGCATTAAATATTATTAAAGATATGCGTTACAACAACAACGGTTATATATGGATCAACGACATGCATCCAAAAATGGTCATGCATCCCATCAAGCCTTCTTTAAACGGCAAGGACCTGTCTGACTTTAAAGATCCTAACGGCAAACATCTTTTTAATGAGTTTGTAAAGGTATGCCGAGAAAAGGGAGAAGGTTTTGTGGACTATATGTGGCCGAAACCCGGATATGACAAGCCGGTGGCCAAGTTGTCCTATGTTAAACTTTTTAAGCCCTGGAACTGGATTATCGGGACCGGTGTTTATCTGGATGATATAAAAGCAGTGGAAATACAAAAAACAAAAGAAATAAGATCAGCTATCGCCAGACAGAGAAATGAACTGATCGCTGTTATCATTGTATTGTTTTTACTTGGCGCTGGTGTAATTACTTATATATCGCGAAAAATTACGGTACCAATCAAACACGCCGTAGAGATGCTCAAAGATATTGCTCAAGGGGAAGGGGATCTGACCAAGCGACTAAAAGTGGAAACAAAAGATGAAGTTGGTGAAATGGCCGAATGGTTCAATAAATTTATAGACGCGATACAAAATATTATAAAAGATGTTGCTCAAAACGCGAATCGCGTAAAGGATGCATCCGGAGAGTTATCCGAAATATCAAAGCAGATGACTTTCGGGGCAGAACAGACCTCTGAAAAGGCCAATGTGGTTGCTGCGGCTGGTGAAGAAATGAGCTCAAACATGAGTTCCGTTGCTGCGGCCACTGAAGAGGCCTCGGCCAACGTGAACATGGTCGCTACAGCAGCCGAGCAGATGATCGCCACCATCAACGAAATTGCACAAAATTCGGAAAAAGCCAGCAGTATCACCGGTGAGGCTGTTGCTCAAACCAAGAGTGCTTCGAACAAGGTCGACGAATTGGGCAGTTCAGCCAATGAAATCGGAAAGGTTGTAGAGACCATCACTGAAATATCAGAACAGGTGAACCTTCTGGCGTTAAATGCAACCATTGAGGCGGCGAGAGCCGGCGAGGCAGGTAAAGGTTTTGCCGTTGTGGCCAATGAAATCAAAGATCTTGCCAAACAGACCGCCGAAGCGACTCAAGAGATAAAGGGAAAGATCGGAGCCATACAAGGTTCAACCGATGCGACGGTTAAGGAGATCGGTCAAATTTTAGAGGTTATCAATGATATCAATGATATTGTTTCAAGCATTGCCACGGCAGTTGAAGAACAGTCGGTAACCACCAAAGAGATTGCCGAAAATGTTGTCCAGGCTTCACAGGGCATACAAGAAGTCAATGAGAACGTTGCTCAAAGTTCAAGTGTTGCCGGAGATATTGCTAAGGATATCGCAGAAGTAAACCAGGCCTCAGGGAAGATGTCCGACAGCAGCAATCAGGTTAATTTGAGTGCCGAAGCGTTAACCAGATTGTCCGAGACGTTAAATGAAATGGTTGGAAAATTTAAGGTTTAAATAAATGACAGGAAGAAAAAGGAGAAAGGAGATGCTTAAAATTCAGACAACCAAAACAAAATTGATGGCAGCTATGATTACCATGGTAATTGTAATTGTAGCAACATTTACTTTCAAAAACTATCAACAGGAGACTGTTTTGAGCAATATTGTCATCAGCCTCGCATTTGTTGTAGTATATGCAGCACTTCTTTACTTTCTAGTAGAAAAGCTGGTTAACCGGCCGATCAAAAAATCCTATGATACGGTCAGGGAAATGGTACTCAAAGGAGATTTGACTCAGCGTATTCCCATGCAAAAAGTTGACTGTTCGGTTTTGCGAAACTGCAAACATACGGATTGTCCGGCTTTTGGAAAGAAGACGAGTTGTTGGCAGGAAATCGGTTCCAATGCACCAGGAGAGATTAAGTGTCGATGTCTCACTTCGGGTGAGTTTAAGTCGTGTGTGCAATGTCCGGTCGCAAAAGGGGTACTCCAAGATGAGCTTGACAAAATGGCTGCCTGGATCAATACGTTTGTAACCCGGGTCGCAAACATTATCAAAGATATTGCTAAAGACAGTGAGATGCTGAACAATTCCTCTGCAGATCTGTCAAGTCTCTCTGCGCAAATGTCCGGAGGTGCTGAGAACATGGCTGGAAAGTCGAGCACAGTGGCCGCTGCTTCGGAAGAGATGAGTTCCAACATGAACTCTGTGGCTGTAGCCATGGAACAAGCAGCGACTAATATAGGAATGGTAGCAACAGCCGCCGAACAGATGACTTCTACAATTAATGAAATTGCACAAAATTCCGAAAGAGCCAGTACCATTACCGGTGAGGCTGTTGTTGAAACCCAGAGTGCGTCAAATAAGGTACATGAACTGGGCAGTTCAGCCAATGAAATCGGGAAAGTTGTTGAGACCATCACCGAAATTTCTGAACAGGTCAATTTGCTGGCATTAAATGCCACTATTGAAGCGGCCCGTGCTGGCGAGGCTGGCAGAGGTTTTGCTGTTGTAGCCAATGAAATCAAAGATCTTGCCAAACAAACTGCCGAAGCCACATTGGAAATTAAGGGAAAGATTGGCGCTATCCAGGGCTCTACGAATGAAACGGTGACCGAAATTGATCGAATCTCAAAAATTATTCATGACGTTAATGAAATCGTTGCCACGATTGCAACGGCAGTTGAAGAACAGTCGGTAACCACCAAGGAGATAGCTGGAAACGTTGCCCAGGCGTCACAGGGAATTCAGGAAGTGAATGAAAATGTCGCACAAAGTTCAACCGTATCCGCTGAAATTGCAAGCGATATTTCCGGTGTCAATCAGTCGGCAGGTGAGATGTCCAACAGCAGTGCACAGGTGAACCTTAGCGCAGAAGAACTGACCAAGATGGGTGTTAAATTGAATAAGATGGTTGGAAAGTTTAAAGTTTAATCATTTATTATTTGTGATCCTCATTCATTTCTGATTGAAGATCGCCATAGAGCATCATTAAATGTTATATGTTTACAACAGATGACAGGGAGTTGAAGATATAGGACAGGTTAAGGTGTAGTGGTCATATACTATATGTGCAATAAAAAATAATGATGGGGGTGCAAATCAATGTCTCAATCATCTCAAACTGAAGTTCACAATGATACCGTTGAATTGGCTAGTTTTTTTGTCGGAGAAGCATTGTGCGGTATGGATATATTGAAAGTTCAAGAAATCAACAAGCTTATCGAAATGACAAGGGTGCCCCAGGCACCGGAGTATGTCTTGGGAATCCTAAATTTAAGAGGTGAAATCGTTACCATTATCGATCTTGGCAAAAAGTTGGGTCTGAAATCAACTGAACTGAACCACAAAACGCGAAATATCATCGTCAATTCAAACGGTGAACACATTGGTTTAATGGTAGAACAAATCAGTGACGTGGTTCAGGCGGAGTGGGAAAAGGTTGAGCCGCCACCTGCCAACATCGGCAACGTTCAGGGAAAATATTTTACCGGTGTATTCAAAACCGAAGACCGCTTGATTGGTATTTTAGATGTGGAAAAAGTATTAAAAGAAGAAAGTTAGACATTGACCTTTAAGAGATGAAAAAGGATAGTCCGTGATTAATGATAAATCTTTAAAAGTATTAATAGTAGACGATACTATCGTTTATCGCAAAATAGTAAGCGATGTTCTTTCTGACTTGCCAGATGTTGAAGTGGTTGGGTCCGCTCATAACGGAAAAGCAGCAATAACAAAAATTGCTTCTCTAAAACCTGACCTTTTAACATTAGACATCGAAATGCCAGAGATGAATGGTCTTGAAGTCCTTGAATTTATAAAAGACAAGGGGATAGATGTGGGTGCCATCATGCTCAGTACGCTGACCCATGAAGGCGGTGAGATGACCATGAAAGCTCTGGATTTGGGTGCGTTTGATTTTATTCTCAAGCCTCAGGAAGGGAACATGGCTGAGAATACTCAAATCTTAAAAAAGACCATTGTTCCAATATTGAAGGCATTTTCACGTCGAAATGAAATAAAACATCTACTCAATGGAAAAATAGATTCAAAAACAGTCAACAAAGAAGATAAGCTTTTGTCGACATCGGATCAGGTTATTCAGCGTATGAATACAATCACGGGTCGACTGAGACAAAAAGCTGAAATTGTAGCCATTGGTATTTCTACTGGGGGACCCAAAGCTTTGGCTCAAATGATGCCGTCTTTACCTTCTAATTTGGGTGCGCCAATTTTAATTGTTCAACACATGCCGCCGATGTTTACTACGTCACTGGCCAAAAGCTTGGACGCCAAATGTTCTATTGAGGTTAGAGAAGCAAAAGACGGAGAACCTGTTCTTTCGAATGTTGCATTTATTGCTCCCGGCGGCAAACAGATGAAAATTATGGCCGGGGCCGACGGAAAAACCCGGGTAATTAAAATTACCGATGATCCACCTGAAAACAACTGTAAACCATCTGCAGATTATCTTTTTAGGTCCATTGCACATCATTATGTGGGCCGCGCAACCGGAGTCATTATGACCGGGATGGGATCAGATGGTTTTTTGGGTCTGGAACTTATGAAAAGGACTGGATCTACCATCATAGCACAAAACGATGAGACGAGTGTTGTTTATGGTATGCCCAAAAAGCCCATAGATGCTGGCATCGTAGATATTATCGCTCCACTTGATAAGATAGCCAGTGAAATCTGCCTTACGGTAAAACAGGCAGTAATGAAGCATAGCGTGTAACTTCATTTGATAAGTAAATAACTTAAGTGAAAAATGACCTTAGCCATAAAGCTAATGACTTCTGACTCATGATAAAAGTTACGACAGATGATATAAAGGCAATATCAAAATATATTTTAGACATTTCGGGAATCAATCTGGATGAGAGCAAGGCGTATCTCGTTGAAACAAGACTTGGTGGCCTGACAAAAGAATATGGATGTTCTTCTTATAGAGAACTTTGCGGTATAGCCAAGGCAGATCCTAAAAATACCATAGAAAATGAGATCATCAATGCTATCTCAACGAATGAGACGCTTTTCTTTCGCGACACAGGACCATTTGAAGTACTTCAACACAAGATATTGCCCGATTTGATCGATTGGAAAACAGAAAAAGCTTCCGGGCGTCTTCCTATACCGATTCGTATTTGGAGCGCAGCCTGTTCCACAGGACAAGAGGTTTACAGCATTGCCATTGTGTTAAAAGAGCTTTTACCGGATATTAAGAATTATAACATCAAGTTGTTTGGCACAGACATTTCCGATACTGCCATAGGGCAGGCCAGTCATGGCACCTATAATAAATTTGAAATTGAACGCGGACTTTCAAAAAAAATACTAAAGAAATATTTTATTCCCAATGGAGGAAATTGGAAAGTAAGCGATGAAATCAGGGCCATGGTTTCATTTTCTAAGCAAAACATATTGAAACCTTTTAAGAATTTAGGGAAGTTGGATATTATATTCTGCAGAAACGTCGCTATCTACTTTAATCTTGAGGACAGAAAAAAGCTATTTGAAAACCTTTCCAGTGTTTTAGATCCGAATGGATATCTGATTATCGGAGCTACGGAATCCTTAACCGGCATTTGTCCTATATTCGAGCCAAAAAGATATTTAAGGACGATTTATTATCAAATGAAAAAAAGTAATTTACAAACTGGTGTTTAAAGGAAGAACAGAACATCGACAAGAGGTGGCCAATGAAACAGCTAAAAATACTTGCTGTTGACGATGATCCTTTTACGCTGAAGATGCTTGAAAAAAAGCTGACCAAAGAGAGTTATGACATTGAAACAGCTTCAAACGGCGTTGAGGCTGGAAAACTTATTTCAAGGAAATTCTATGATATCATTATTACGGATCTGGTAATGCCGGGTGGTGTAGATGGAATGGATGTGCTGGAACTAGCCAAAAATAAAAACAAAGAAACTGAAGTGATACTGCTGACAGCTCATGCTTCCGTTGAAAATGCGGTGGAAGCCATGAGAAAGGGTGCGGCCGATTATCTTAAAAAGCCGATTAACTTCTATGAATTGACACTGCGTATGGAAAAAATCAGGAGCTATAAAAAGCTGATGAAAAACGCCCAGGATTTGCGAGAAGCAATGGATGTAACCGAACAGAATGCCGCTCAAACGATTCAACACCTTGAGATGAGTGTCGCAGAACTTCAAAGCGTTGTATCAAAAATCAGCCAGGTGATAATGAGTCAGAACATTGATCCAAGAAAATGTGTCGACAGGGTCCTTGATATTCTATCTTCCTGATAGAAATTCAGTCGGTCGGTTTTAATTGTCGAGTTCCGTAACCTTATTTTTTAGCAATATTGAAGTGTAACATTTGAGTAATTACTAAAAACATTTATATAAACAAGCAACGGACAAAGAAAGAAAAGAAGCAGATGAAAGAAACAGAAACCTCGTCGTCCAAAGATAAAATCACACCATTTGAGTTAACAGATTCAATTTTTGACAGGAACGGACTTTTACTTCGGCTCATGGGGGATGAAGACTTTGCCAAAGAGATTATTGACGATTTTCTCAAACAAATACCTGATAATTTATTTGCTCTTAAAAAAGCTTTGGACAAGAAAGATTTACTCCTTGTCAAAAGAGAGGCCCATATCATCAAAGGCGCATCCGGCAATGTTGGTGCCTTGGCCTTACAGAAGATAGCAGAGCAGATCGAGATTTGCGGCGAGGAGAAAGATCTTGTCAAAGCTGGATCGTTTGCTGAAGAACTCGATACGCAATTGGAAGTTTTAAAAAATGAATTGGCTCAGCATTAAAGCTTGAGCGCTAAATGAGCTTATTATGAAAATATTAATCGCAGAAGACAATGTAACGACCCGGCGTATTTTAGAAACCATTCTCGTCAAGTGGAATTATGATGTGATTTCTGCATGTGACGGAAACGACGCATGGGAAAAACTTCAGGAGAACGATCCTCCTAAGCTTATCATTCTGGACTGGATGATGCCAGGGATAAATGGGGTTGAAATATGCCGCAGACTTCGTCGGGCAGATCCTGTCGATCCGATGTATATTATTCTTTTGACTTCGCGTGATGAGAAAAATGATGTTGTCGAAGGTCTTGGGGCAGGCGCTGATGACTACATCTCTAAACCGTTTGATACAGAAGAGCTTCGCGCGCGAATCGATGTCGGTCGTCGTGTTGTCGATTTACAGGCAGCTTTGTTGGAAAAAGAAAAACTTCAAGTTATTTTTGAAATGACCGGTGCCATATGCCACGAGTTGACTCAACCAATGCAGGCTATTTCCGGAAATTCAGAG